>NZ_BAABGJ010000036.1:0-270 GCF_039541515.1 Variovorax defluvii | reverse complement strand
TCCTTCGGCAGGCGTGCGGGCCGGATGCACTGCGCTCCTCGGCACGCGCAGAGGGGATGGAACTCCAACGCGCCATGGCGCGTACTTGTGTGGGGTGTGGTGGAGTCAGTGCAGTGGATCTCCACGCACGTTGCGCCAGCTCATGCGCCGGGGACTTCGCCAACTGCAGCAAGCCATAGCTTGCGACACTCTCTGCGAAGCGCAGCGAGCCGTTGGTGGCCGAGCGCAGCGATGGCCCGACCCACTCCCCTCTGTGCGCGCCGAGGAGCG
>NZ_BAABGJ010000035.1:0-19595 GCF_039541515.1 Variovorax defluvii | reverse complement strand
TTCGGCGGCGCCTATGCGGTGGAGGGCCGGCCCTTCAACATCCGCACGGCGAACGTGCCCTGATCGAACTGACCGGTTCGAAGACCTGAAGACGGCCCGCCTCGTGCGGGCCGTTTCACCTCAGGGCAAGGCCTTGTCGGCTTCGGTCGTGAAAGCGTCCGCGAAGAACTCGTCTTCAGGCAGCCCGCGTTGAGCCACGTAATCGCGCTTTGCCGACTCGACCACGATGGGCGCGCCGCAGGCATATACCTGGTGGCCCGAGAGGTCCGCGAAGTCTTCCATCACCGCCAGGTGCACGAAGCCCGTGCGGCCGAGCCAGTCGTCCTCGGGCACGGCGTTCGAGACCACGGGCACGTAGCGCAGGTTCGGCATCTCCGCCATGGCGGCGCGCACCCAGCCGTCCATGTACAGGTCCTCCGGCCGGCGCCCGCCCCAGTACAGGGTCGTGGGCCGGTCGATGGCCTTGAACTTCATGTGCTCCAGCAGGGCCTTGATCGGCGCGAAGCCCGTGCCCGAGGCCAGCAGGACCAGCGGCTTGTCGGAATCCTCGCGCAGGAAGAAGCTGCCATAGGGTCCTTCGATGCGAAGGATCTCTTTTTCCTTCATCGCGCCGAATACGTGGTCGGTGAACTTGCCGCCGGGCATGTGCCGGATGTGCAGCTCGATGCCCGTGCCCGGCTCACCCAGCGTGTGCGGCGCGTTGGCCATCGAGTAGCTGCGCCGTGAACCGTCGCGCAGGATGAATTCGACGTACTGCCCCGCGTGGAACTGCAGCGGCTCGCCGGCCGGCAGTTGCAGGCGCAGCATCACCACGTCGTGCGACTTGCGCGAGATGGACTGCACGCGCACCGGCATCTTGCGGACCGGGAAGGCATTGGCATCGGTAACCTGGCGCGACTCGAGCACCACGTCGCTGCGGGCCAGCGCGCAGCAGGTCAGCACATAGCCGGCCTGCTCGTCCTCGGCGCTGAGCGCCTTGCTCTGGTGCACGCGCAGCGTGACCTCGCCCGACAGCTTCTTGCACTTGCAGGAGCCGCAGGCGCCATCCTTGCAGCCATAGGGGAGGCCGATGCCCTGGCGGATGCCCGCCGCGAGAATGGTCTCGTCGGCATGCGCGACGAAATGCCGCCCGCTCGGCTCGACCGTGATGTGAAAGCCCGCCTCATCCGGCGTTGCGCTCGTCATGGGTATTCTTCGTCTCTCGTTCAGGTTCAGCAGAAGGAACAATTTTGCCCTCATTCAACAGCCTGTCCGGCAGCCGGCCTTCGCGCTTCCGCCGCGAGCGGGTGCTCGTGGTCGGCTGCGGCGACGTGGGCCTGCGCGCGGCGCGTGCGCTGCGCGGCCGCGTGCGACTGCTGGCGCTGACCTCCTCGCCCGATCGCGTGCCTGCGCTGCGGCAGGCCGGCCTCACGCCGATCGTGGGCGATCTGGACATCCCGGCGTCGCTGCGCCGCCTGTCGGGCCTGGCCACGCGCGTGCTGCATCTCGCGGCACCGCCGCGCACCGAAGGCCCCCGCGGGTGGCGCGATCCACGCACGCTCGGACTGGTGCGGGCCCTGCGCCTTCGCAGCCTGCCGGGTGCGCTGGTCTACGGTTCCACCACCGGCGTCTATGGCGACTGCGGCGGCGCGCGCATCGACGAGACCCGCGCCGTCCGTCCCGGCACCCCGCGGGCGCATCGCCGCGTCGATGCCGAGCGCGCCGTGCGCTGGCTGGGCCGGTCCGGCGTGGCCACGCGCATTCTGCGCATCCCCGGCATCTACGCGCCCGATCGCGAGGGGGGCACGCCGCGCGAGCGGCTGAACAAGGGCACGCCGGTGCTGCGCGCCGAGGACGACGTCTACACCAGCCACATCCATGCCGACGACCTCGCGCGCGCATGCGTCAGCGCGCTGTTCCGCGGCGGCCCGCAACGCATGTTCCACGTGAGCGACGACACCGAACTCAAGATCGGCGACTACATCGACTTCGCGGCCGACCTCTACGGCATGCCGCGACCGCCGCGCATCACGCGAGAGGAGGCGAAGGCCCGCCTGCCCTTGCTGCAGATGAGCTTCATGAGCGAGTCGCGTCGCCTGGACAACACACGCATGAAGCGCGAGTTGCGCGTACGCCTGCGCCATCCGACGGTGGTCACCGGCCTGCTGCCGCCCGGCGCCTGCCGTGAATGACGAATGCCTTTTCCCACCCCTTCCTTCGCGCGATGGCGTACGCGGTGAGCGCTGCCGCGCCGAGAGGGAGTCCACGAGCGCGCTGGCCGGGATGGCCGGCTGGTGCTTCAGTCGTCCCGCATGAGCGGACAGAAGGGCCGTCCTTCGACGGCGGCCCAGATGCATGCACGGATGCAGGCGATCACAAGGCGTGCGTCTTGCGCGCGGGGCACGGTTCTCATGACGATGAACATGTCGGCTCTCCCCTGCGCGTCAGGCCGCCCAATGCGAATAGTGGAGCACCACGTAGCCCAGCGAGTGCCAGAAGCAGGCCTCCGAGTGGCTGCGGGTGAGGATGCGCGAACCGTTGAGCCCCAGGCATTCATAGCCTCTGCCGTCGCTCGCTGAGTCCAGGATGATCTTGTCCATGGCGTGCCTCCGATGGTCCTGGGTATAGGCCTGCGGGGAAGTGCGAGCCAGCGGCCGGCGGCGCGCCGCCTCGTCGGTGCGGCGGCGCGGCGCCTGTCCGCATTCATCCACGCAGGAGTCGTCGATCTCCGCTGACAGAGGCACGACGCCGCAGCGAGTGACATCGGGCCTGCGTGCCGCAGGCCCGCGGCGGGCCGGGAGCCATTTTTTGCGTCGAAAGTGAGAACTATTGCGTGACATTGTGTTTGCAAGAGCGCTTGTACCTACAGCGCCGCAAGGGGGTCTGAAGCTACAAAGAGTTCTGTTGGCTTCGCGAAGGAGGATCCGATGTTCAGCTTTTTCCAGCCCAACCGAAACGGGCACCTGCGCCGCGTGATGACCTTGCTCGAGGAGGCGCAGCTGGCGCGCATCGAACACCAGGCCGCCGCGGAGCACCATGGCGCGCTGGCGCGCATGTATGGCGAGCGGGCCAAGCGCCTGGAGCGCGAGCTCTATGGCTCGTCCCAGCTGCCCCTGGCCGACCCGAAGGACGAGAAGGCGGTGCTCTACGCGCTGGACGCGAACCGCCGGCTCGAGTCGCAGGCCAAGGCCTGAGCTGCGCAGCGTGGCGGCCGTCCCCCAGTGGCGGGCCGCAGGCGGCCGACGGCCTGCAAAAGCCGCCGCCGGACGCGGCGCGGTGCTCAGCCGGCCGCAGAGGCCATGGCCGGGTTGCCGGTCCAGGCGCGCGCCGCCGGGATCCGCTCGCCCTTCATCACCAGCGTCAGCGGACCGAGTTGCGCCCGGTCCTCCACTTGCGCGCCGTAGAGCACGATGCTGCGCGGCCCGATGGTCACCCGCTCGCCGATTCGCACGTGGTCGATCTTCATCACGCGGTCCTCAAAGAGGTGAGTTTGCGGGCAGCTCTGCGCGCCGAGCTCGCTGTGCGCGCCGATGTGTACGCAGTCGAACTCGGTGATGTCGGTGGTGTCGAGGTACACGCCGCGGCCGATGCGGCAGCCCAGCAGGCGCAGGGCCGTGGGCAGCCAGGGCGTGCCGCGCAGGTAGTGCATGAAATTAGGCACGGCGATGCCTTCGTAGAGGTTGGTCGCGGCCTCGGAGAGCCAGACGAAGGGCGTCCACATGGGCGCCTCGCGCGGCCGGTAGCGGCCCAGCAGCAGCCACTTGAACAGCAGAACGAAGACGAAGGTGCCCAGGCCGAAGATCAACCCGTCGACCATCAGGTCCCAGGCCACCCAGCCCCACTGGCCAGCCGCGGCTGCGGGCATCACCGCGAGCACGATGCTGTAGCCGGCCGCGATCACGATCGCATGCGGCGCAACGATGCGATAGCCTTCGACCAGTGCGCGCCCGAGCCGGCGCAGCGCCGAGGGGCGGTAAGTCAGTGATTCGGGATGCCCCTTGACCGTCTCGCGCGCGGGCAGGTGCAGCGCGGGGGAGCCGGCCCAGGTGTCGCCGCTGCGTATCGCGTGGCGGTCGGGCACGCGCGAGAGCACGCCGATCAGCACGTTCTCCGGCAGCGCGGTGCCGTCGGGCACGTAGGCGCCGTTGCCGATGAAGCTGCGGCGCGAGACCTCGGTGGGCTGCATCGTCATCCAGCCGCCGTCGATCTGCTCGTCGCCCAGCAGCACGGCGTCGGCGACGAAGGTCTCGTCGCCGAGGGTGAGCATGTCGGGCACCACGCCCAGGGCGGTGGAGATCTCGGCATCGCGGCCCACACGGGCGCCGAGCAACCGGTACCAGGTCGACGCGAACACGGTCGCATAGAGTCCGTGCAGCACGTTCAGGCTGCCCTCCTGGATCTGGTTGACCAGCCACTTGATGCAATAGACGCGGCTGTGCACCGGCCAACTGCCGGGCGTGAGGCGCGGCATCAGACCCCAGCGCAGAGCGGCGGCGGCCAGCACCGTCAGCAGCACCATCACGGCGCTGGCGGGGAGCGCCAAGACGAAGTACTTCACCAGTTGCAGCGCCGTGGAGCTGACTTCCAGCCATGGGAAGCGCTCGGTGTCGTCGAGAACGTCGATCAGCAGAAAGCCGGGGAACACCGGCAGAAAGAACAGCACGGAGACCAGCGCCGCGCCGATGGCGAAGAAGACGGTCTCCGCACTGCGCCGCGCGGCGCTCGCCGGTGGGCGGGCCGGCAGCGAGGCCGGGTCGAAGGCGCCCCCGTCACGTGCGGGCGAACCGATCCACAGTCTGCGTTCTGGCACCGACTGGCCCGCGCGCAGCGCCGACTGGCCGTCCAGGTGGCCCCACGCGCCGATGCGTGTGCCGCCTTCGAGCACGGCGTAGGAGCCCACGTGCGCATCGGCCGCGATGTCGATGCGGCCCAGCACCAGTTCGCCGTGCTCGACGCGCGCGTTCTCGAAGTTGACCGCGTTGCCCACGCTCACGCGGTCGCCGAGCACGAGCAGCTCGGGCGCGCGCAGCTTGAGCGAGCCGATCACCACGTCGTCGCCGATGCGCGCGCCCAGCGCACGCCACCACCACGCATGCAGCGACGAGCCGCTGAGCAGGTAGGTGGGCGCGGCATCGATCAGCCGGTCGGCCAGCCACCAGCGGTAGTAGACCAGGCCCCACAGTGGGTAGCGCCCCGGCGCGAGTCGCCCCGCCACCAGCCACTTGGCCGCGATGGCCAGCGCGAACTCGAAGAGCGTCGCCAGCACGAACATCGCCACCGACATCCCGATCGCGTAAGGGATCGAATCGCCCGGCCCGCCGGTATAGAAGTGGTAAGTGAAGAAGGGCGCGAGCCACTGCATCATGCGCAGCGTCACCAGGAGCGGGATGGCCGCGGCCTGCGCCAGGCCGCAGCGAAAGCGGCGCAGGGCGGAGGGCGGCGTCCAGTCGGGCGTCTCCTGGGCCGGGGCGTGGTCCCGCTCCAGGGCCGATGCGATGCGGCCGATCACCCGATGCTGGTAGATGTCGCGCACCGTGGCGTGCGCGAAGCGCGGGTCCGACCGCAGGGCCGAGGCCAGGCGCGCGGCGAGCAGCGAATGGCCTCCGAGATCGGAGAAGAAATCGGCGTCGCGCCGGATCGCCAGGCCCGGGAACATCCAGGCCAGCGCCGCGAAGAGAGCGTGCTCGGCGGCGCCCTGTGGGCGGTCGGAGTCCTCGGCTTCGGTGATGGTCAGCGGACGCGCCTTGAGCGCCTTGCGATCGATCTTGCCCGAGGTCAGGCGCGGCATGGCGTCGAGCATCTCGACACGCGCGGGCAGCATGTAGGGCGGCAGCCGCGCACCCAGCGCCTCGCGCAGCGCCGTGGTCGACAGCGGCGCATCGGCCACGATGTAGGCCACCAGTTGGTCGATGCCTTCCTCGGCGCGCAGCAGCACGGCCGCGGTGCCGACGCCTGGCTGTTGCGCGAGCGCGGCCTCGATCTCGCCGAGTTCCACGCGGAAGCCGCGGATCTTGACCTGGTCGTCCACGCGGCCCAGGCACTGCACGCGGCCGGCGGCATCGATGCGCGCGAGGTCGCCGGTGCGGTAGAGGCGCTGGTCGTGTTCGCCGGTGGCCCAGGGGTTGGGGAGAAACTTTTGCGCCGTGAGTTCGGGCCGTCCGAGGTAACCGGCGGCCACGCCGGGGCCCGTGATGCACAGCTCGCCGGTTTCGCCGCGCGGCAGCAGGGACAGCCCCTGCTCGGACTGTGCGTCAACCACGAGCAGCGCGTAGTTGGGCAGCGGCCGGCCGATGGTGACGGGTTCCCCCGCGCGCAATTCGGCCAGGCTGGCGGAGACCGTAGCCTCGGTGGGACCATAGGTGTTGAAGACCTGCCGACCGGGGCGGGCCCAGCGCGCGGCCAGCGTGTCGGGACAGGCCTCTCCGCCGAGGTTCACGATGCGCAGTCCGGGCACGTCCTCGCTGAACAAGGCCAGCAGCGTCGGCACCGCATGCAGGACGGTGATGCGCGCGGTCTTGAGCGCGGCGGGCAGTGCCTCGGGGTTGGCGGCGATCTCCTTCGGCGCGATCCACAGGGTCGCGCCGGCCAGCCAGCTGATCCAGATCTCCTCGAAGCTCATGTCGAAGGCAACCGAGAAGCCCTGGTACACCCGGTCCTCGCTGCACACGCCGAGCACCGCGTTCTCGCTGCGCAGGAAGTGGCAGATGCTGCGCTGGGTGATGGCAATGCCCTTGGGCTTGCCGGTGGACCCCGAGGTGTAGATCACGTAGGCCGGATGCGCGGGCTTGGCGCCCTTGCGGCGGCGCAGCGCCCGTCCGGGCGCAGGCGCGAGCAATGCCTCCGCCGTCCAGGCCGTGCGACCGAGGCTGGTCAGGCGTGGTGCCAGTTCGTCGCCGGTGAGCAGGCCGGCCGCGCCGGCGTCGTCCAGGCAGATGCCGATGCGCTCCACCGGCGTGTCGAGGTCGAAGGGCAGCCAGGCCGCGCCGGTCTTGGCGATGGCCAGTTGCATCGCGATCAGCTCGATGCCGCGCGGCAGCCATAGACCGACGATCTGGCCGGGGCGTACGCCGGCTTCGATCAGGCGCGAGGCGGCGAGGTTGGCGAGCGCGTCGAGTTCGCGGTAGCAGAGCGTGCGCTCGCCGAAGACGAGGGCGGGATGTTCGGGACGCTGGATGGCCGTAGCCTCGAACAGGTCGGCGAGTACCTCCTCTTCGCGCAACAGGTCAGGACGAGAGGGGCCTTGCAAGACGTCCTGCGCCGTGGCCTGCGGCAAGGAGAGCTGGGGGAGAGCGGACATGGGAAACACGGCCAACGTGCGAAGACCGGCGTCGGATGACGCACTGCCGCTGCGGGTCGAATCCCGCGAGCGAGCCGGGCGCTACGTCAGACGCGGATTCCGGTCGGGCTTTGCAGGAGCGTTCAGCATTTCGAGGTCCACGAGCAGGCCGGGAATGGTCATCAGCCGCAAAGCTTCGACCTTCGTGTATTCCTGGTCCGTCGCCAGGAATCGCATCTCGCAAGCGCCGATGCGGATGTTGTCGCCATGCGCGAGGACTTGGCTGTCGATCCGCTCGCCGTTGACGAAAGTGCCGTTGCGGCTCCCCAGGTCCTTGATCGTCACGAAGGCGGGGCCGACGGTGATCTGCGCGTGCATGCGGCTGACCTGGTCCGAATCGATGACCACGTCGGCGCCGCTGGCGCGGCCGATGGTGGTCTCCTTGTCCAGCGCCAACTGCTTGGTTTGGCTGGCGCTGACCATCATGATCAGTCGTGGCACGCGGGCTCCTCTTGTAGGTTTTTTCTTACAAGGCGAGCGTAGCCCAAAGCGCTGGCGGCCGAGCGCAGGATGGCTCTGCAGCAGTAACAAGGTGTTCCAGGAAATGGAAAAAGGGCGGTGCAGGCCTGCGCAGGCTGCGCCCTGGTGCCCGGGGCCGGAATCGAACCGGCACGCCTTGCGGCGGGGGATTTTGAGTCCCCTGCGTCTACCAATTTCACCACCCGGGCGGGGGAAGGAAGGAAGCCCAAAATTATGGCACAGTGCCTGCCATGGCAAACCCGAACTATCCGACGATCGAGGACGCGATCGGCAAAACGCCGCTGGCGGCGCTCCAGCGCATCGATGCGGCAGAGAACGAGAAGCGCGGCAACGTCATCCTGGCCAAGCTGGAGGGCAACAACCCCGCGGGGTCGGTGAAGGACCGGCCGGCACTGTCGATGATCAAGCGCGCCGAGGAGCGCGGCGAGATCAGGCCCGGCGACACCTTGATCGAGGCGACCTCGGGCAACACCGGCATCGCGCTCGCGATGGCGGCCGCCATCAGGGGCTACCGCATGGTGCTGATCATGCCGGAGGACCTGTCGGTCGAGCGGGCGCAGACCATGAAGGCCTTCGGTGCCGAACTCGTACTCACCCCCAAGAGCGGCGGCATGGAGTACGCGCGAGACCTGGCCGACCAGATGGTCGCGCAGGGCAAGGGCCGTGTGCTCGACCAGTTCGCCAACGCCGACAACCCGCGTATCCACTACGAGACCACCGGGCCCGAGATCTGGGCGGATACCGGCGGGCGCATCACCCACTTCGTGAGCGCGATGGGGACCACGGGCACCATCACCGGCGTGTCCCGCTTCCTGAAGGAAAAGAACTCCGCGGTGCGCATCATCGGCGCGCAGCCCGAGGAGGGCTCGCGCATCCCTGGCATCCGCAAGTGGCCGCAAGAGTACCTGCCGAAGATTTACGAACCCAGCCGTGTCGACCAGCTGGTGCACGTGAGCCAGGACCATGCGGAGGAGATGTGCCGCCGGCTGGCGCGCGAGGAGGGCATCTTCGCCGGCATCTCATCGGCCGGTGCCTTGTGGGTCGCGCTCGAGATCGCCAGGACGGTGGAGAACGCGACCATCGTGTTCGTGGTCTGCGACCGCGGCGACCGTTACCTGTCGACCGGCGTCTTCCCCGCTTGAGCGCCATGAACGTCCCGAAGTTCTGCACCACTTGCGCCACGCCGCTGGCGCGCATCGAACTGGCCGAGGATGGAGGCCCCAAAACGCGCCTGCGGTGCCCGGCCTGCGGCTGGACCCACTGGAACAATCCGACTCCGGTGCTGGCCGCGATCATCGAGTACCGCGGCCAGGTGCTGCTGGCGCGAAATGCCGCCTGGTCCCACAAGATGTATGCGCTGATCACCGGCTTCATGGAGGCCGGAGAGACGCCGCAGGAAGGCATCGCGCGCGAGATCAAGGAAGAGACCAACCTCGATGCCAGCGCGCTGAACCTGGTCGGCGTCTACGACTTCCAGCGCATGAACCAGGTGATCATCGCCTATCACGCGGTGGCCGATGGTGAGGTGCGGCTGTCGCCCGAACTGGTCGATTACCGGCTCTACGACCTGCCCCAGCTGCGCTGCTGGCCGGCCGGCACCGGCTATGCGCTGGCCGACTGGCTGCGCACGCGCGGTCACGAGCCGCAGTTCATGGAATTGCCGCGCCCGGTGGATCCCGCTGCGGGCACGGTGCCGGCCGCCTCCTAGAATCGGCCGCCGGCAGAAGGAACCCCATGGACATCCACAAAGAAATCGACACGCGCGGACTCAACTGTCCGCTGCCCATCCTGAAGGCCAAGAAGTCCCTCAACGAGATGCAGAGCGGGCAGTTGCTCAAGGTGGTCTCTACCGACCCGGGCTCGGTGCGCGACTTCCAGGCTTTTGCCCGCCAGACCGGCAACGACCTGGTCGAGCAGCAAAAGGTCGGCGACGACTTCATCCACGTCCTGCGTCGCCGCTGACGGTGTCGCCGTGAAGCGCAGCGCCCGCCTTGCCGCAGGTGCCATGGCGCTGATCCTGGCAGCAGCGGCGCTCACGCTGGTCCTGTGGAGCGACGGCATGCCGAACGACCCTTCCTCTTCCCGCGTCACGGCGCCCGGCGCGATTCCGCTCGCGGTGCTGGGCGATTCGAACAGCCATTCCTACCAGGACAACCTCTGGTTTGCCGCCGACACGACCGAGCGCGGCGGCGCCTACCGTTCGCGCACCTTCCAGTGGACCGAGGTGCTCGCGCGGCTGCGTGGCGAGCAACTGGAACTGGGCCCATGGGTGCGCTGGGGCCGGCCCGGCGTGGTGGCGCTGGCGCGCGAATGGATGGGCCTGCGGGGTGGTCGGGCGCCGCGCAAGGAAGACTACCTCTACAACTTCGCCAACTCCGGTGCGGCCTGCAAGAACCTGATGGGCGGGCGTTTCCGCCAGGCGCCACGCCTCCTGGCGCTGATGAACGAAGACCCGGAGCGCTGGGCGCGCGGCGTGGTGGTGATCCGCATCGGGCTCAACAACTGGGCCGGGCTGATGGACCTGCAAGCGGCAGATCCCGCCGCGCCCCCCTTGCGCGAGGTGGTGGCCTATTGCACGGGCGAGATCAAGGCGGCGGTGGCGATGATCCGGGCGGCCCATCCGGCGACGAGGATCCTGTTGGTCGGCGTCTTCAACGAGGTGGACGATCCCGCGAACTTCGAGCGCTGGCAGTCGGCGGCAGAGGTCCGCAACATCCGGCTCGCGCTGGATGGCTTCAACGCCGCGATCCGGCGCCTGGCGGAGGGCGATGCGCGCATGGCCTTCTTCGACGACGTGGCCTGGTTCCGGTCCCACTGGGGCTCGCGCGATGCCGATGGCAAGCCGGCCTACGGGACAGTCGAACTCGGCCCCTCGCTGCGCGTGACGAATTCCATCGGCGACGATCCCCGCCATGCGGTCCTGACGGACCTGCACCCGGGGCTGGTGTGGAATGCACTATGGGCCCAGGCGCTGGTGGCCCATCTGCGCGAAGCCTTCGGCCTCCCGGTCACACCGATCAGCGACGAGGAACTGCTGCGCTTCCTCGAGCCGTTGGTGGCCGCCGGGCCGGTCAAAGCTCCAGGGTCTTGAGGTAAGCGCGGAACTGGGCGCCCACCTCGGGATGCGCCAGCGCCAGCTCGACGCTGGCCTGCAAGAAGCCTTCCTTGCTGCCGCAGTCGTAGCGCACGCCCTGGTAGGCGTAGGCGTAGACGGATTCCTTCTTCATCAGCGCGGCGATGCCGTCGGTCAACTGGATCTCGCCGCCGGCGCCCTTGGGCTGGGTACGGATCTCGTTGAACACGCCCGGCGTGAGGATGTAGCGCCCCGCGACGCCGAGGCGCGAGGGCGCGTCCTCGGGCTTGGGCTTCTCGACCATGCGGTTCACCTTGATCAGGCCGTCATCGATGGCATCGCCGGCGACGATGCCGTAGCGCTTGACGTGCTCCAGCGGCACTTCCTGCACCGCCAGCAGCGAGCCGCCAAGGCGGCCGAAGGCGCGGGTCATCTGCGCCAGCACGGGCTCGCCGCCGGCCGGGCCGACCATCAGGTCATCGGCCAGCAGCACGGCGAAAGGCTCGTCGCCGACCAGGTGCTCGGCGCAGAGCACCGCGTGGCCCAGCCCCAGCATGCGGGGTTGCCGCACGTAGGAGCAGGTCATGTCCTCCGGCATCACCGAGCGCGCGATGTTCAGCAGCTCCAGCTTGTTGCTGGCCTCGAGCTGGCTCTCCAGTTCGTAGGCGGTGTCGTAGTGGTCCTCGATGGCGCGCTTGTTGCGGCCGGTGACAAAGATCATGTCGCGGATGCCGGCCGCATAGGCTTCCTCGACCGCATATTGGATCAGCGGCTTGTCCACCACCGGGAGCATTTCCTTGGGCTGGGCCTTGGTGGCCGGCAGGAATCGGGTGCCGAAGCCGGCGACGGGAAACACGGCCTTGCGGATGCGCTTGGGGGAAGTGGACATGGGCTTGGGCTTCTGGTCGGAAAGGGATGAATTGGATCAGGCGGGGCCGGCACGGGTATGCCGGCAGGCCAGGCCCGAATACTAAAGCTCTCCGTGCCCGGAATGTGTCAGCCGAGGCGCACAAGCTGGCCGCGCAGGCGCTCCAGGGTGGCACTGAAGTCCGCCAGGCGCTTGCGTTCCTGCTCGATGACCGCGGCCGGCGCCTTGGCGACGAAGGCCTCGTTGCCGAGTTTGCCGTTGACCTTGGCGATTTCGCCCTCGATCCGCGTCACTTCCTTGCCGAGGCGGGCTTTTTCCGCGGCCTTGTCGATTTCCATGTGCAGGCACAGGCGCACGTCGCCCACGACCGCCACCGGCGCGGCCTCGGCGGCGGCGGACCAGGAGGCCTCGTCGTCGAAGACCTTTACCTCCTTGAGCTTGGCCAGTGCCTGCAGCACCGGCGCGGCCTCGCGCACGAAGTCGGCGCCGGCGGGCGCATCGGCCACTGCATAGAGCGGCAGCCGCATGGCGGGCGAGACGTTCATCTCGCCGCGCAGCGTGCGGCAGGCATCCACGAGCTGCTTGAGCCGCGCCACGTGCGCCTCGGCGGCCTCGTCGATCTTCTCGGGCTGGCTCTGCGGGTAGGGCGCGACCATCACCGACTCGCCGCCGCGGCCGGCCACCGGGGCCACCTTTTGCCAGAGCTCTTCGGTGATGAAAGGAATGAGCGGATGCGCCAGGCGCAGCAGCGCCTCGAGCGTGCGGATCAGCGTGCGGCGGGTGGCGCGCTGCTGCGCGTCATCGCCCTGCTGGATCTGGACCTTGGCGATCTCGAGGTACCAATCGCAGAACTCGTCCCAGGCGAATTGGTAGATGGCACTGGCCACGTTGTCGAGGCGGTATTCCTCGAAGCCCTTCGCCACTTCGGCCTCGACCCGCTGCAGCTGCGAGGCGATCCAGCGGTCGGGCTGGCTGAACTTCAGGTAGCCGTGAGCCGGGCCGCCCGGTGCGCACTCGGCCTTGGTGTGTTCGCGCAGGCCGCAGTCGTGGCCCTCGCAGTTCATCAGCACGAAGCGGGTGGCGTTCCAGAGCTTGTTGCAGAAGTTGCGGTAGCCCTCGCAGCGCTTGGAATCGAAGTTGATGTTGCGGCCCAGGGAAGCGAGCGAGGCAAACGTGAAGCGCAGCGCATCGGCGCCGAAGGCCGGGATGCCGTCCGGGAACTCCTTCTGCGTGTTCTTGCGCACGATCGGGGCCGTTTCGGGGCGGCGCAGGCCCTGGGTGCGCTTGTCCAGCAACTCGGGCAGGGCGATGCCGTCGATCAGGTCGACTGGGTCGAGCACGTTGCCTTCCGACTTGCTCATCTTCTGACCGTGCGAATCACGCACAAGGCCGTGGATGTAGACGTGCTTGAAAGGCACCCGGCCGGTGAAATGCTTGGTCATCATGATCATCCGGGCGACCCAGAAGAAGATGATGTCGTAGCCGGTGACCAGGACGGTGGAGGGCAGGTAGAGGTCGTAGTCCTGCGTCTGTGCGGGCCAGCCCAGCGAGGAGAAGGGCACCAGCGCCGACGAATACCAGGTGTCGAGCACGTCCTCGTCGCGCGTGAGCGTTTTGCCCGGCGCCTGGGCCTGCGCCTCGGACTCGCTGCGGGCCACATACACCTTGCCTTCTGCGTCGTACCAGGCCGGGATCTGGTGGCCCCACCAGAGCTGGCGCGAGATGGTCCAGTCCTGGATGTTCTCCATCCAATGGTTGTAGGTGTTGACCCAGTTCTCCGGCACGAAGCGCACCTCGCCGGAACGCACCGCGTCGATGGCCTTCTGGGCGATCGACTGGCCCTTCGCGTCGGGCTTGGTCATGGCGACGAACCACTGGTCCGTCAGCATGGGCTCGACCACGGCGCCGGTGCGCGCGCAGCGCGGCACCATCAGCTTGTGCTTCTTGGTCTCGACGAGCAGGCCCAGCGCCTGGAGGTCGGCCACCACGGCCTCGCGTGCTTTGAAGCGGTCGAGACCGCGGTATTTTTCAGGGGCGTTGTCGTTGACCGTGGCGTCAAGCGTCAGCACGCCGATGATGGACAGCTGGTGGCGCTGGCCCACCGCATAGTCGTTGTGGTCGTGGGCCGGAGTGACCTTGACCACGCCAGTCCCGAAGGCCTTGTCGACATAGTCGTCCGCAATGACCGGGATCAGGCGGTCCACCAGCGGCAGCTTCACCTGGCGGCCGATCAGCGCTTTGTAGCGCTCGTCTTCGGGGTGGACCATCACGGCGACGTCGCCGAGCATGGTCTCCGGCCGCGTCGTCGCGACCGTCAGCGCGCCCGAGCCGTCCGCCAGCGGGTAGGCGATGTGCCAGAGAAAGCCTTCTTCCTCCTCGCTCTCCACCTCCAGGTCGCTCACGGCGGTCTTGAGCACCGGGTCCCAGTTGACCAGCCGCTTGCCGCGGTAGATCAGGCCTTCCTCATAGAGGCGGACGAAGGTGTCGGTGACGACAGTCGAGAGTTTCTCGTCCATCGTGAAGTACTCGCGGCTCCAGTCGACCGTGTCGCCCATGCGGCGCATCTGGTTGGTGATGGTGTTGCCCGACTTCTGCTTCCACTCCCACACGCGCGCGACGAAGTTCTTGCGGCCCAGGTCGTGGCGGCTGATCTTCTGTTCCTGCAACTGGCGCTCGACCACGATCTGGGTCGCGATGCCGGCATGGTCGGTGCCGGGCACCCACAGCGTGTTGTCGCCCTTCATGCGGTGGTAGCGCGCCAGGCTGTCCATGATCGTCTGGTTGAACGCATGGCCCATGTGCAGCGTGCCGGTCACGTTGGGTGGCGGCAGTTGGATGGCGAAGGAGGGTGTGTCCGCCTTCGGTGTGCCGGTGCCGCGGTAACCCGCGACCGCGTAGCCGCGCCGCTCCCACTCGGGGCCCCAGTGCGCCTCGAGGGCGGCGGGTTCGAAGGATTTGGACAGGCTCTGGAGGCCGGGTTGGGACAATGTGTCGCTCATGGCGGTTGGGGGCGTGGCAAAGAACCAAAGACGAAAACGGCATCCCGCAGGATGCCGTCTCGAAGGGGTGGGGAAGCGGTGGATTTTATTCGAGTGCAGCCGGTGCCTGCAGGTCCCGTGCTAGCGCCCGGGCGCGTAGTTCACGGGGAGCCAGACGTAGCCGTTGCCCTGGGCGCGCAGGCGGCCGATGCCCGGGAAGGACAGGTGTGCGCCGGCCACCAGGTAGCCTTGTGCGGCGGCTTCGGTGTAGGCCTTGCGGCGCTGCACTGCGGCGGCCTTGGCGTCGGTGTCGAACTGGATGGTGATGGAGGGGTTCTCGAACTGGACCGCGGCCACGTGCATGAGGTCGCCCCAGAAGGCCATCTTCTTGCCCTTGCTCTCGATGAAATACACGCTGTGGCCGGCCGTGTGGCCGCGCGCCGCCCTGGCTTTCACGCCCGGCAGGAGTTCCGTGTCGCCGTCGAAGGGCTTGAAGCGGCCGGCTGCGACATAGGGATTCAGCGCGCCCATGGCGCCCTGGAAGAAGCTTTTCGAGTCGGCGGGTGCCTTGTCCATGTTGGCCTGGCTCAGCCAGTAGTCGGCATCGTGCTTGTCGGCTCGCACAATCGCATTGGGGAAGGCTGGTTTGCCGTCAGCCAGCAGGCCGCCGACGTGGTCGGGGTGCATATGTGTGATGTAGACCTCGTCCACCTGCTCGGGCTGGTAGCCGGCCGCCCTGAGATTGGCGGCAAGGCGGCCCAGCGTGGGGCCGAAGAGGCCGGCGGCGCCAGCGTCGATCAGCACCAGCTTCTCGCCCGTGTTGACGAGGTAGCCGTTGACCGAAGTCTCGAGCGGGCTCTGCAAGTAAGAGCGCGCCAGGGTCTTCTTCACTTGGGCGGGACTGGTCCGGGTCAGCAACTGGTCCACCGGCAAGGCGACCGTGCCGTCCGACAGGGCGGTGACCTCGAAGTCGCCGACCATGATGCGGTAGTAGCCGGGGGCGGCTTCCTTGGCGAAGGGAGCCGCCGCCTGCGTCGGGGCCGGCATGCTCCAGGCGGCCAGTGCGTAGGCGGCGGCAAGCAAAAAGGCTCGGGTGCGGGGCGACGAGGCAACCATCATCTGGGGACTCCTTCTGGAAACGAGCAGGGATTGAAATCCAGGGCGGACTCTATACGCCTTCATGCCTTCGCGTCGCGCCCCCGCCGATAATTCGCGGATGCTTTTTCTGCTTTCCCCGGCCAAGTCCCTCGACTACGAAACGCCCGTGTCCGACACCCTGCCTGCCACGCAGCCGCACTTCGAAGGCCCTCGAAGCCCGGCGGCCACGCTGATCAAGATCCTGCGCCAGAAGTCACCTCAGGACATCGCCGAGCTCATGCACCTGTCGGACAAGCTGTCGGCTCTCAACGTCGCACGCTATGCGGCCTGGACATCCAGGGGCACGGCAGCCAACGCCAAGCAGGCGGCGCTTGCCTTCAACGGGGACGTGTATGGCGGCCTCGATGCGAAAACGCTGAGCGCCGAGCAGCTTGGCTGGGCGCAGGAGCATGTCTGCATTCTCAGCGGGCTATACGGCGTGCTGCGCCCGCTGGACCGGCTGCAGCCTTACCGGCTCGAGATGGGCACGCCGCTGGCCAACAAGCAAGGCAAGGACCTCTATGCCTTCTGGCACGCGCGCATCGCCCAGTACCTGAACGAGCGCTTGGCAGCGGATCGCACGCCGGTAGTGGTCAATCTCGCCTCGCTGGAGTACTTTCGGGCGGTCGATGCAAAGGCGTTGAAAGCCCGCGTGGTGGAATGCGTCTTCGAGGAGTGGAAGAATGGCCAATTCAAAGTCATCAGTTTCTTCGCCAAGCGTGCCCGCGGCCTGATGGCGCGCTGGGCCGTGGTGCACAAGGCATCCACACCCAAGGTGCTGGAGAAATTCGATCTCGAAGGTTACGTCTTCGACGCCCAGGCATCGGCGCCGGAGCGGTTCGTCTTCCGGAGGAAAGCAGCGTGACGGGTCAAGCCATCAGTCCTGAACTTCGCGAGTGGATCGTCACTCAGCTCGCGGCCGGGCATTCCATTCCTAGTCTTCAGGCTTCGATGCGTGATGCGGGCTGGCACGCGGATGTTGCCCAGAAGGCGCTGGCTGAGTTTGAGCCGGCGCCGGCCACCACCTCCCCTCCTGAAGTTGCTACGCCCGCGCGCACGGCGATGCCCGGACCGGACCTCTCGAACGCGCCCCTCTACATCGATGCGGGCGACCGCAGGGTCCAGGTGCTCCAGACGATGATCCACCCGCGGGTCGTCGTGTTCGGCGACCTGCTGTCCGAAGAAGAATGTGAAGGCTTGATCCTGGGTGCGCGCCAGCGGCTCGCGCGCTCGCTCACCGTCGAGACGAAGACCGGCGGCGAGGCGCTCAACGTGGATCGCACGAGCGACGGGATGTTCTTCGAACGCGGCGAGAACCCTATCGTCGCGCGCGTGGAGCAGCGCATCGCGACGCTGCTGCGTTGGCCGCTGGAGTTCGGCGAGGGCCTGCAGGTCCTTCGCTACTCGCCGGGAGCCCAATACCGGCCGCACTACGACTACTTCGACCCGGCCGAACCGGGCACACCGACCATCCTGCGTCGTGGCGGGCAGCGCGTGGCGACGCTGGTGATGTACCTTCAGGAGCCGGAGCAGGGGGGCGCGACGACCTTTCCGGACGTCGGTCTCGAGGTCGCGCCCAGACGAGGCACCGGCGTTTTCTTCAGCTACGACCGGCCGGACCCCGCGACGCGCACGCTGCACGGCGGCGCGCCTGTGCTGCTGGGAGAGAAATGGGTAGCGACCAAATGGTTGCGCGAGCGCGAGTTCACTTAGTCCGCGCACGCGTGGCCGTGGGGGCGCTCGCGCCATGAAGCTCACGGCCAACGGCATCCAGATCGAGGTTGAGGACAGCGGCGGCGAAGGCCGGCCGGTGGTCTTGCTGATCATGGGCCTGGGCATGCAACTGATCGCCTGGCCGGACGAATTCGTACGGACATTGGTCGATGCCGGGTTTCGGGTGGTGCGCCATGACAACCGGGACATCGGACTCAGCGAGGGCTTCGATGAGGCCGGTACCGGCAACCTGCTTTGGCAGAGCTTGCGCCAGCGCATCGGCCTGCCGGTGCGCTCGGCTTATTCGGTGCAGGACATGGCCGATGATGCGCTCGGGGTGCTCGATGCCCTGGGCATCTGTCGGGCTCACATCGTAGGTGCCTCCATGGGCGGCATGATCGCGCAGCGCGTGGCGGCCGGCGCGCCGGAGCGTACGGCCAGCCTGGTCAGCATCATGAGTTCGAGCGGCGCGCGGCACCTGCCGGGCCCGCGGCCAGACGTGGTGGCTGCGCTGATGCGGCGCCCGGCCCGCCGGACGCAAGCCGCGCTGGTTGCGCACAGCCTTGGTCTCGCGCAACTGATCTCCAGCCCGGCCTACCCCCAGGATGAAAAGACGCTTACGGAGCGAATCGCCCGTGGGCTGCGGCGCGCCTACCGGCCGGCAGGCATCGTGCGGCAGATGTTGGCCATTGGCGCAGATGGCGAGCGCCATGCCTTGCTGGCGCGCATTTCAAGTCCGACGCTGGTATTGCACGGTGACGCCGATCCGCTGGTGCCTATCGCATGCGGCGAGGACACTGCGCGCCGGATTCCCGGCGCCCGGCTGGTGACCGTGCCCGGCATGGGGCACGACCTGCCGCCGCCGGTGTGTGACGTCCTGCTGCAACACATCATCCCTTTCATGCAGAGTGCCGAAAGTCGCGCATGAGCCTTGACAACACATTCAACACACCTCAGCAATCGCAACTGGGCCGCGCGTCCGCCTACGTTGATCGCTACGACGCCGGTCTTCTGTTTCCGATCCCGCGTGCGCTGCAAAGAGAGGCCATGGGGATTGCGCAGCATCCGCTGCCCTTTTTCGGCGCCGACCTTTGGACGGCCTTCGAACTCAGCTGGCTGAATCCTCGCGGCAAGCCTCAGTTGGCCATCGCGCATTTCACGATCCCCTGTGAGACGCCCAACATCATCGAGAGCAAATCGTTGAAGCTCTACCTCAACAGCTTCAACAGCACCGTCTTCTCCAATGCGGAGGCGGTGCGTGAGCGGCTGCGGGCCGATCTGGGCGAGGCGGTTTGGCGCGGGGCTGAGCGACCGTCGACGGTCGGCGTCAGGCTGATGGCGCCCGATCTCTTCGATAAAGAGCAGATTCGTGAGCTTGAGGGGGTTGATCTGGATCGCCTCGATATCGAGTGCACTCATTACCAGCCTACTCCCGAACTCCTATTGAGCGACACCACGCAAACGCCCGTGAGTGAGACCCTGACCAGCCGGCTGCTCAAGAGCAACTGCCTGGTGACGGGACAGCCCGACTGGGGAAGCGTCCAGATCCGCTACAGCGGTCCGCAGATTGACCAGGCGGGCTTGCTCGCTTACATCGTGAGCTTCCGCAACCACAACGAGTTTCACGAGCCCTGCGCCGAGCGCATGTTCCGGGATATCTGGGAGCGCTGCAAGCCGAACAAGTTGGCGGTCTATGCGCGCTACACCCGGCGCGGCGGGCTCGACATCAGTCCATTTCGCACCAGCTGGCCGCAGGCGCTGCCCTCGAACGTGAGAACCGCAAGGCAGTAGACGGGCGTGCGGTAGGGGCAGGGCGGCAGCGCACGGCCCGAAACAAAAACGTCGCAGGGATTGCGCATCAGTCAAAAACCGTGTCATAATTGAAGGCTCCGCTGCAGACGAGTTGTGTTGTTCGAGGGGCTGGCGCTGAGGGGGTTTTCCTGAGAGGTGCTGGCGGCTTGAATGGCGTGAACGGGTTTGAGGCTGTGAGTGCGAAGGGGTTTGAAAAGATTTCTTCGAAAAAGTTTGCCG
>NZ_BAABGJ010000034.1:0-1845 GCF_039541515.1 Variovorax defluvii | reverse complement strand
AATCGGGATAGGGGCCGGTCAGTAAAGACCGGACCCCTCCCACACCACCCGGCATGCGGGTCCGCACCGGGCGGTTCGAGAAGTTGAGGTCAGCACAGGCGGGGAACGCCAAGATTGTCGAAGTGAGCAATGCTGAGCACCCGGTTCAGCCAGTGCGAACTGTTGTGCCACCAGCGGCGAGCGTTGCCTGCGATCTGTGCTGCGAGGTCCCGCGACGCGCCCAGCGCGCGAAGCTCACGGAACATCGTCGGCCCGCGCCGCCACAACTTCAGCTGAACGGCACGCAAGCGACGGCGCATCCATTTGTCCAACCCGCGCCAGACCCTGTACGTCTGCGCCAGCCGGAAGTACGCCTTCCAACCCGGCACAAACGCTTGCAGGTCTTGCGCGATCTGGCTCATGCTGCGCCCCGTCTGACGCCGGGTCATCTGGCGGATGCGCTGCTTGTAGCGTTGCACCGCCTCCCCGGCCACAGCCAGCTTCACCTGCTGTTGCGGCGCAGCCCACAGGCAGTAGCCCAGGAACTTGCGCCCCCATACTTCCGCCACAGCTGTCTTGGTCTCATTGACCTTCAGCCGCAGCTTGGCATAGCAGGCCCGCAGCCCCTCCAGCACCCGTTGCCCGGCACGTTCGCTCTTGACGTAGACGTTGCAGTCGTCCGCATAGCGCACGAACTTGTGCCCCCTGCGTTCGAGTTCGCGGTCCACCTCGTCGAGCAGCACGTTGGCCAGCAGCGGCGACAGCGGCCCGCCTTGCGGCGTACCTTCCACTCGCATCTGCATGACCCCGTTGGCCATGATGCCGGCGTTCAGGTAATGGCGGATCAACCGCAGCGCGGCCTTGTCGGCGATGCGCCTCGCCAGCCGATCCATCAGGATGTCATGGTTCACGCGATCGAAGAATTTCTCCAGGTCCACGTCCACCACCACACGCCGCCCTTGCTCCACGTACTGCCTGGCCGCTTGAACCGCCTGATGCGCGCTGCGCCCCGGCCGGAAGCCGTAGCTGTGCTCGCTGAAGGTCGGATCGATGAGCGGTTGCAGCACCTGCAGCAGGGCCTGTTGGATCAGCCTGTCCACCACGGTGGGAATCCCCAACTCCCGCGTCCCTCCGCCCGGTTTGGGTATGCCTACGCGGCGCACCGGACTGGGCCGGTAGGTGCCCTCGAGCAAGCTGCGCCGGATGTCGGGCCACTGGGTCTTCAGGTCTTCCCCCGTTTGCTGCACCGTGCGTCCGTCGACGCCGGCGCTCCCCTTGTTGGCTTTGACGCGTTTCCACGCCGCCACCATGTTGTGCTGTGCCAGCGCCTGCCCCAGCAGGTCCTCTGGCCCCCAGTGCGTTTGGTCATGTCGCGACGCTTGTGCTTCATCGCGCCCACGCTCGGACGCGGCTTCACCGCGCCCTCCCGTCGGTCGCTCCGCTGGCGCGGACTTCTGATGCCTTGCACTCGCGCTCGTCATGCCTCGTCACTGTCCTTCTCGTTCGGCCCTTCGTCGGATCACCCTACTACTACGGCCTCTGCTGACTTCTCGCTCCGGGCAAGCCCGTCGCCCTTTCAGGCACGAGGCGAGATCTCCCCAGGTAAGAACGCGATCCTTCACCGCACCGTCGCCCCATTTACGCCACCTCGCCTTGACCACAAGAGCTTCACAGCCTTTTGCCTGCTCGCCCTGCTTGGCAGCGCCTCAGATGAGGTTTGTGTACCTCGACTCACGGTTTCGCTCCACGCTTCCTTCCCACGCTCGGTCACCCTCACGCAGTTGCGCTTCACTTCGCTCGCTGTGGTCAGCTCGCGGGAGGACTTGCACCCCCAAGATCGCGCCCATGCTGGGCGCACAAAAAAGC
>NZ_BAABGJ010000033.1:0-1207 GCF_039541515.1 Variovorax defluvii | reverse complement strand
ACCAGGGGTTGCATATGCCAAGGAAGAGTCCGTTTCTTATCGAGTTGTCTTTGGATGAGTTGGCAGAATTGAATCGTCGTGCGACCAGATATACGTTGCCGTATTTCGAGGTTGTGCGAGCCAAGATGATCCTGATGGCCGCCAACGGCATGGACAACGACGAGATTGCCGCGCGGCTGGACACCCGGCGCGAGGTGGTCAGTCAGTGGCGCCAGCGCTTCTTCAAAGAGCGATTGGCGGGTCTCGAAGAGAGAGCCCGCCCGGGACGTCCTCGGGTCTTTCCCCCCAGAGGTCACGGTTGAGATCAAGGCGCTCGCCTGCGAGTTGCCGGCCACCTTGGGCTTGCCACTGTCGCGCCTGAGCGTCGCCGACGTAGCGCGACACGCGCAGCGCTCGGGCCTGGTGGCGCGCATCAGCGACAGCACGGTCTGGCGCTGGTTGCACGAGGACGCGATTCGCCCTTGGCAGCACCGTTGCTGGATCTTTCCACGCGACCCGCACTTCCAGGCCAAGGCCGGCCGCATCCTGGACCTGTACGAGCGGCGCTGGCAAGGGCGAGCGCTGCGCCTGGACGAGTTCGTCATCTCCACCGACGAGAAGACCAGTATCCAGGCTCGGCTTCGCATGCATCCGAGCCTGTCCACCGAGCCGGGCAAGTCAATGCGCGTGGAGCACGAGTACACACGCCGTGGCGCCTGGGCGTACTTGGCGGCATTGGACGTGCATCGCGCCAAGGTGTTCGGCCGCTGCGAAACGACAACCGGCATCGCGCCCTTCGATCGGCTCGTCGATCAGGTCATGAGCCAGCCACCGTACAACACCGCGCGCCGCGTGTTCTGGGTCATGGACAACGGCTCGTCGCATCGTGGCGATGCGTGCGTGCGGCGCCTCACGCAAGCCCATCCCCGATTGGTTCCGGTCCACGCACCGGTCCACGCCAGTTGGCTCAACCAGATCGAGATCTACTTCTCGATCGTGCAGCGCAAAGTGCTGACCCCCAACGATTTCCCTTGTTTGGAGGCGCTCGCTCAGCGACTGGCGAGCTTCGAGCGCTACTTCGAGAGCATCGCGCATCCATTCGAGTGGAAATTCACCCGGACCGATCTCA
The DNA here is from genome assembly GCF_039541515.1 of Variovorax defluvii. Classification (NCBI taxonomy): domain Bacteria; kingdom Pseudomonadati; phylum Pseudomonadota; class Betaproteobacteria; order Burkholderiales; family Comamonadaceae; genus Variovorax; species Variovorax defluvii. The sequence goes on along the minus strand of NZ_BAABGJ010000033.1, from coordinate 99 downwards.
ATGCTTTGATCACGCGCATGCGTGATCGTTGGGCGCAGAGCCAGCCCTTCAAACTGGCTGCCTGAAGAATACGTGTGCGAATTTCAGAAACGGACTACT
>NZ_BAABGJ010000032.1:0-30480 GCF_039541515.1 Variovorax defluvii | reverse complement strand
GGCAACGTATATCTGGTCGCACGACGATTCAATTCTGCCAACTCATCCAAAGACAACTCGATAAGAAACGGACTCTTCCTTGGCATATGCAACCCCTGGTCGAAGGATCGCCACAAGATGCCATACGAGGCCAAACTTATCAAGATTATACGTGGCCGTATTTATGAAGCTGCCTACTTAGGCGATGCCTCCGACCCCCCCGGTTGCGGCGCGGCATACAGGCGCAGGCACCCGGCGCGCTGCCGCAACCGCTGGCGACGATCGACCGCGACGACCGGCAGACCTACGGCAACGACCACGGCGGCACGCGCTTCAGCCCGCTGGACTAGATCAACACCTCCAACGTCTCCGGTCTGACCAAGGTCTGGGAAGCCCGGATGGAGGCAACGGTCCCCGGCGAGATCAACGCGCTGCAGGTGACGACAATCATGATCGGCGACACCCTGTACGCCTGCGACGGCAACACGACGTGCTTTGACGCCGAGACCGGACAGGCGCGCTGGCGGCGCAATGTCTCCGACGGCCAGCCGCCCTCCGGCAAGCCTTGCCGGGGTGTGGCCTACTACAAGGTGCCGCAGGCCCAAGGCGTGTGCGCCGAGCGCATCTTCGCGCCCAGCCACAACCCGACGCTGGCCGCCCTGAACGCCAGGACCGGCGAGCTCTGCCCGGGCTTCGGCAAGGCCGGCCTGGTGACTGCCGGAGGGTATCGCACCTTATCCGCACGGCCTGTTCTACGTCAGCTCGGCGCCGCAAGTCATCCGCGGCAAGGTGGTGGTCGGCGGGGGCATCCCGGACGGCCAGTATTGGGGCGGCCCGTCAGGCGTTATCCGCGCCTTCGACGCGGTGACCGGCGAACTGGCCTGGGCCTACGACGCCGGCGTGCCCGATCGGATCGGCGGCCGACCAAGCGCGGTGAGATCTTCGCGCTCGACCGCCAGACCGGCGAGCCGATCAAGACCGTGCGGGAATTACCGGTGCCGCAGCAGGGCATCGCCGCCGGCGAACGGCTGTCGCCGACCCAGCCTGAATCCAGCGACCTGCCGGCCTTTCGCGGCGCGCCATTGCGGGAGAAGGACATGCGGGGAATGACGCCTCTCGACCAGTTGTACTGCCGCATCGAGTTCAAGCGCTCACGCTACGAAGGCATGTTCACCCCGGTTACGCTGGGCAAGACCATCGTGATCGACCCCGGCTCCATGGGTGGGGTCAAACTGGAACGGCGTGTCGTTGGACGTCGACCGCGGCATCATGATCGTCAACTGGACGCAAGTGCCTGACCGGCTCGAGCTGATCACACGCGAGGAGTCCACGCGCCGCAATTTCCAGATCGCTCCCGGTCTAGATGCGGGTGGCCAGACCGATCAGCCGATGCTCGGCACACCCTATGGTGCGTACCGAACTCAATTCCTCTCGCCGCTGGGGAGTCCTTGCACGGCGCCGCCATAAGGCCTGATCGCGGGCGTTGACCTGGTGAGCGGAAAGGTGCTTTGGTCCAAGCCATTCGGCACCGGGCGTGACATCGGCCCGTTGAAGCTGGGCGTGCGCACCATGCTTCCCATCACGATCGGCACACCGACTGCGGGCGGCGCAGTAACGACGCGTGGCGGTCTTGTGTTCATCGGTGGCGCGGCCGAGCACACATTCCGAGCGCTGGAGGCCGCCACCGGCCGCGAACTGTGGAGCAGCCGCCTGGCCACCAGCGCCAACGCGACGCCGATGACCTACCGCAGCCCGGTCAGTGGTCGCCAGTTCGTCGTGGTCGCAGAAGGAGGTCGGCCCGCCTATGGCACCAAGCCGGGCACGAAGCTGGTGGCCTTTGCTCTTCCTGTGAAACAGGAGTGAGTGTTCCGCGTCGCCTGCGACTTCATGCAAGGCATCTTCCACGGGGACGCCTTGCCTCGTCTGTGCCTCTTCAATTGGCCAAGAAACGGCCAGCGAAGACCACCGAGGCCCATCCATGTCGCAGCAGAGATGCCCGCGCAACCTTGGCACGCCACGGCGTTTCCAGATCCAGGCATCGACCGATCGATAGATTCCTGCGCCGTGTCGTTGCCAAATCGCCGCTGGCCGATATGGTGATGGAGGAGGTGAGCCTGGCCCGCACATTGCCTTGGAAGCAGCGCTCGTCGAGTACGTCAAGTCTCGCCCTGGGCTGGCATGTCACGCTTCGGGTACCTGCCGCATTGGAGTCGACGACACGGCAGTAGTGACGCCTGACCTGAACGTAGAGGGCTGGAAAACCTGTGGGTCGTCGATGCGCCAGTGATGCCGGACCTGATCAGCGGAAACATCAATGCGGCATGCATGATGATTGGCGAGAAGCTTGGGCGAGGCTCTGGAACTGATACGCGCTCAAATGAAGCCGTCAAATCACCCGGAGAACTCAATCTTGCCCTATGTCATCACGTTCGTGAACGCGACTGGTACGGACAGGGTCCAAGAGACCCATGTGCGCCCCATCCGCCGCTGGAAAAAGTTCATCTTTGACCATCAGCGAGTACTGGGCTGCACCCGTGGTCAAGCATTGACTTCGCTGCTCGACGCCACCGCGCCGCAGGCCCTTGTAGCCGGACAGTAGTGCCATGATCCGATCGCCCGCCACAATCGCCTCCATGGTCAACTTGACACAGCACCGCGAGCGGGTGTCCTTCACAACGAGGTCCACGCCCGCCCGCCGTCTGGTCAGCTATCTGGCCAAGGCTGGGCAGAATTTTGGCTGGCCCCCTATCGAGTGAGTCCACCGCAGCATCTGCGATTCCCGCCGTCGCCGCATCCGTGTGGTGGTCACTCCGGCGCCTGCACCGGAAGCTGTTCACGCATTAAAACTGGCCTGACCGTTCATCGCAGCCCCTTGCAGCTATTGCGAGAACGCAGGACCGTCACGGGCAGACATGTTTCGCCTATAAATCCACGGATAAACGGTGTCCCTGCTCACGGCGAGGATATCGGCGATCTCTTCGATTGGGCGCGGCAGCTTGTTGTCCAGCGAATGCCGCAGTTGGAGTGAGGCAGAGGATCGGTCGCTTTAGTTAGCGCCGAACGGAACGCTCAGCCCTGTACCCGCTCCATGTACCGTTCAAAGGCCCGCTGCGCCGCCTCGACGGCCTGCACCGGCCCGCGCAACGTCACTTCGGCCTCGCCCGCCGGCAGCGCCAAGTCCAGCACTGCCTTGCGGATCGCATAGATGCGCTGGAGGATGAGGCCGTACTCGGCTGCCAGCAGCTTGGGCCGATCGCCTTTGATGAACAGCCGCCGCGCGATCTCCAGCGTGCGCGGATCGAATCGCCGTTGCCTGGCGATCCGCTGCAGCTCGGCCTCGTCAACGCTCGCAGTCATGGGAAGGCAGCGACATGAAGAGACTCATGAACCCCAGGTAGCACCAGTAGAGCACCAGCGCACCCACCGAAAACGCCAGCATGCCCCAGCGCGGGAAACGCGGATCGCCGATCAGGAACCCGAAGATCATCGTCACCAGGAAGCCCAGGAACGCCAACGGCACCAGCACCGCCCGGATCACAGGCTCGCCCAGCACCAGGATCGCGCAGATCGCGCATCGGAGCAGTTGCCAGGCCGCAAGGACAGCCCACCCCAAGGCCGTGCCCGCCCAGCCGGCAAGGCTGCCCACGAACTCAAGGCCTTGCGGCTTTGCCGCTCGCCCAGTCTGCAGATCCGTCATGTTGTTTCCTCCGTGGCCCAACATACGAGCCTCAGCGCGGCCAGCGGCACGGCGCGGCGCGAGCCATCCCCGAACCGGACCTCGCCGACATCGCCATCGCGCGCCTTGATCCGAAGCGATCCCCGACGCCCTTCATGTTCCACGACCAGCACGGTGCGCCCGCCACTGACCGTCTGCGCGCTGCGCACGGAATTCCCTTGCCACGCCTCGGCGCCCTGTGCCCGCGCGAGCAGGGCATCCACATTCGCTCGGCTCACCACATCGGGCCCCTGCACGACGACCCGAACGACTTCCGGCGCCTCTCGGCCCGCCGAGACCAGCCGATAGAGCGTGCGCACGTCCTCGCCGACCCGGCCCTCCCGCACGGCCTGGCGCAAATCCTCCGAGGCACCCGTCAAGGCCGCCGCTTCGGTGATGAACGAACGTGGCTTGGCCAGCCGGCGCGCGATCTCCGCGCGAGTGATACCTTCGCGCTCGCGCGCGGCGATGAACTGCGCCAGGTCGAGGGCCGACATGTCTTCGCGATGCAGGTTCTCGGCCGCCTGCGCGAACGGATCGATCCGCTCGTCGATGAAAACCGGCACCGTCTTCAAGCCTGCGCGCCGCGCCGCGCGGATCCGCCGCTCCCCGCGATTGACGATGTAGCGGCCCTGCGCGCTGGCGTTCGACCGCACCGACACCGGCTCCAGCACGCCGTGCAACCGGATCGACGCGCTCAGCTCTTCGATGCTCTCCTCGCGGAAGCTGCGCCGTGGCTGCGCCGGATCGAAGTCGATCAGGTCCAGGTCGACGTGCACCGCCGCCGCCGGCGTCGACACGCCCTCACCGGCCGCGAGCAGGTCCGAAGGCCGGAACTGCGCCAGCGCACTCAAGTCCAGGGAATTCCGATCGCTCATACGGCAACCTCCCGCGAAACGACCTGCTGCGGCGCCTCGATGCGCGACTGCAGCAGCATGAAGGCCTGTTTGAGCTCTGTGCTGGCCTCGCGCGCCGAACTCCTGGCCAGTTCCCATACCGCCTTGCCTTCGGCTAGCGCCTCGGGAATCGCGGATCGGGTCGAGATGCGCGCCGGCACCACGAAATCCGGATAGCGCGAAACCAGCTGCTGTATCGCCGCCTTCTGGCGCACGGAATGCGGGTTGAAGCGATTCAGCATGATGCCTGCCAACTCCAGCTTCGGGTTGTAGCGCTGGCGAATGCCGAAGATCGTCTTGAGCATGTCGGTGACGCCGTCGATGCTGTACTCCTCCAGCTCGATGGGACACACCACGCGTGTGGCCGCAATCAACGCCGCGCTCATGCGCAGACCCAGCGCCGGCGGGGTGTCGATCACCACCGTGTCGAAATGCTGCACCAGTTGCGCGACGCTCCTGCGCAATGCCGGCACGGCCATCTCAGGCTTCGCCAGCTCGACGTCCGCGAGCTTATTCGAGGCGGCGATCAGCACGATGGGGCGCTGCGCGGCCGTCGCGCGCATCGGCGCTATGGCCGTCGCCGCGCCCGCGAACAGATCCACTGCCAGCACGCCGGCATCGAAGCCGCGCAGCGTCTTGGACGCATTGCCCTGCGCGTCCAGGTCAATCACGCACACCGACTGGCGATGCACGTCGGAAAGCCAGAACGCATAGAGCACCGACAGCGTGGACTTGCCGACGCCACCCTTTTGATTACCAAAGACCACAACATGCCCCATCACCGCACCTCGCTGCATCGCCTGCGCCGGCACCCATCGCGCTACGAGACGTAAAGCTCATTACCGAATTCTCAATATGGGTTGCGAGCCTCACAGCACCGACGTTCCGCTGCATCGCGCCAACTCCCCAGAGAAATCACGCAGTTAGCGTAGTCCGTCAAATTTCAATTGTCTAGATACTCTATAGCTGACTATAGGAATTGTCTCGTGCCGATTTGTTGACAGACGCAACCGGCCTGGCAGACAGTGCGCCCATGCGAGTCGGGAGTGGTCATCTGCGAGCATCTGGGGGGCCGTCATGGCTCCGTGCATCGTTGCGACGCGTCACGATGCTGGGATGGCTCGCCTGCACGTGTGCAGCGCTGGCGCAGCCCTCAACCGCTGCGCACACCATTGCTCCCGCCGAACAGGCGGCGCGCGACAACGATCGCGTGGAGATCCTGCGCCAGGAACTCCGGAAGTCCGAGGCGTTGCTCGAGACCCTCGCCCGCCGCAAGGCCGAGCGGCTGGCAGCTTCGGATTCCTCCGCAGTCACCGAGACCGAGGAGCAGCACGCACGCACCCTCGCCGACATCGCCGGCCTCAAGCGCGAGTTGGCAAGCGCCATGCGTACGACCACGCCAACGACTGCGCAGACCCCGGCCTGGGGTGCAGGCAAGCCGGCCACCGAGCGATCACGTGCGCCAAAGGCATCGGCCGCGCCCCCGTGGTGGGACGTCTACGGCAAGGGCCGCCGCGCCGACCCGGCCACACCGATTTCGCTGGCCCCGCCGTCCGGGGGAATCCCGCGACCTGTTTCAGCCCGCTGACTGGAGTAGCACCATGCACAACGCCGTGACTGCTGGTACTTTCGTTCACAATACTGCATCACCCCTCTACACGCTTGCCCATGACCTCTGCGGTACGGCCCAAGCCCAAGACGAAAGCGAAGAGGCCGACCAAGGCCGCCCCCACATCCCGGACCGCGGCTGCACCAGCGCCGCCCGGCCGCGCCTTGCCCGCGGGTACCGTGACCCAGCTCGAACTGGTCGAACTGCTGCACAAGGGTTCCCTTATCGAGATCGTCATTGCGGAAGTGGAGCCCGCCCGCTACCAGATGCACCTGGTGGTGGTTTGGCACTTCGGGCGCAGCATCCTGGCCGGCTCCTCCGGCCAGCCGCGGACCTTCCGCAGCCTGGACACGCTGCGGCTGCATCTCAAGACCCTGGGCATCGGCAGCACGCTGGTGCGCCTCGAGCTGCTGGCGTAGATTCCCGCGGCGCGGCCGGGCTCCAAGGCCGGGCGGGCCGCCCGTTCCGTCTATTGCTCGCCTGTCTGGTCGCGCTGGGCATGCTGGCGCCAGTGCTGGCCCTGGCTGGCAGCCCCTTTGCCACGGGCGCCAACGCCACCCAGCAGCAGCTCACCTCGATCCTGACGCCGATCGCCGCCGTGGCCGTCATGGTCTCCGGCGCGATGGCCTGGTTCGGGCGCCTGAGCTGGTGGTGGATGGTGGCGGTGGTGATCGGCACCGTGCTGGTCTTCGGCGGCCCGCAGATCGTCTCCTGGATCCGGGGCCTCTTCGGGGTCTGAAGGAGCACGCCGTGCACCGCAACCCGGGCATCGTGGCGGACACGCTCTTCGTCGGGATGACGCGCCCGTCCATGGTCTGGGGCGTCACCTACGCGGCCATGATGTTCAACATCATGGTCACGACCGAGTCCTTCATCGTGACGAAGAACCTCGCCTGGCTGCTGGCCTTCGTGCCGATCCATGGCGTGCTCTACCTGGTGTGCCTGTACGAGCCGAGGTTCTTCGACCTGGTGCAGTTGTGGGGCCGCACGCGCCTGCCGGCCCTGCTCGGCGGCAACTTGCGCTTCTGGCGGGCCAACTCGTACAGCCCGCTGGCCATCGACATGCCGGATGTCTCGGGCCGGCGGCGCGCGCGCGCCGTGCCCACCGTGCTGTGAGGCAAGGCCATGCTGTTGCTCTCTCGCGCCGAGGCCACATTGCGCCGGGAAGTGAGCGCCGCGGCCATGATTCCGCTGGTCGCCCACATGGATGAGCACGTGGCCCGCACCCGTGCGGGCGACTACGTCCAGACCTTGCGCCTGGCCGGCGCGAGCTTCGAGAGCGCGGATGACGAGGACCTCAACAGCTGGCACGAGCGCCTGAACGTCCTGCTGCGCAATATCGCCTCGCCCAACCTGGCCATCTGGGCCCATGTCGTGCGTCGGCGCGAGACCGGCTACCCGGTCGGGCGCACCGTCCCGGGCTTCGCCCGCGAAGTCGAGCAGCGCTACCGCCAGAAAATGGCCGACGAGCGACTGATGGTCAACGAGCTGTACCTGTCCGCGGTCTACCGGCCACAGCCCACCCGCATCGGCCATGCAGCTTTGCGCCTGCTCAAGCGCACCGACCCCGAAGGCGCCCGCACCGACATGCGCGACTCGCTGGACGCCTGCACCAAGCTGCGCCAGGAGTTGCTGGCCTCGCTGGAGCGCTACGACCCCGAGGCGTTGGGCATCTACCGGATCGAGGGCGTCAACGTGCTCTTCTCCGCGCTGGTGGAGTTCCATGGCCTCCTGATCAACGGCGAGTGGCAGCGCATGCCCCTGCCGCGCTCGCCCTTGAACGAGGTCCTGGCCACGACCCGGCCCTTCTTCGGCAACGAGGCCATGGAGTACCGCACCGGCACCCAGACGCGCATCGGCGCCTTCCTCGGCATCAAGGAGTACCCCACGCCCACGGCGCCCGGGATGTTTGGCGCCCTGCTGACGGCGCCCTTCCCCTTCGTCCTGACCCAGAGCTTCACCTTCCTGGCCAAGAGCACCGCCACCGACATGATGAGCCGCCAGCACAACCGGATGGCCGCCGCCGGCGATCTGGCGGTGTCGCAGGCCGAGGAGCTCAAGGATGCACTAGACGACCTGATGAGCAACCGCTTCGTTGTGGGCGACCACCACTTCACGCTGCACGTCCTGGCCGACACCTACGACGGGGTGAGCGAAGCCGAGGGCCGGCCGCGCCTGAAGCAGCTCAACGACAACGTCGCCCACGCCCGCTACCTGCTGGGCGACACCGGGATGGTTGTGGCGCGCGAGGACCTGGCGCTGGAGGCAGCCTTCTGGGCGCAGTTGCCTGGCAACTTCGGCTACCGCACCCGCAAGGCGCCGATCACCAGCCGCAACTTCGCGGCCATGTCGCCCTTCCACAACTTCCCGACCGGGCGCGCCAAAGGCAACTACTGGGGCGACGCGCTCACCATGCTCATGACGCGGTCCGGCTCGCCCTACTTCTTCTCGCTGCACGCGAGCGACCCGCGCAGCCCGGACGGCGGCAGCCGCCGGGACGTGGGCCACATCACAGGCGTCGGGCCGGTGGGCACCGGCAAGACGACCTTCCTGGGCTTTTGCATGATCGCGATCTGCAACCGGCTGGACGCCACCCAGGTCATCTTCGACAAGGACGAGGGCCTGCACATCCTCGTGCGGGCGCTCGGCGGCCAGTACCTGCCCCTAAAGAACGGTGCGCCGACCGGCTGCAATCCCCTGCAACTGAATGCCGACATCGCCGACAACGTCGAGTTCATGCGGCATTGGCTGCGCCGGCTGGTGATGCGCTCGCCCACTGACGTGCTGACGGTACAGCAGGAGGAAGACCTCGACCAGGCCCTGCACGGCACGCTCAAGCTCGACTCGCCTTTCCGGCGCCTGTCCCGGCTCATCGCCTTCTTGGATGTGACGGACCCGGAAGGCATGCATGCACGCCTGCGCAAATGGTGCGCCAGCGAACAGGGCGACTACGCCTGGGTGTTCGACAACGACGCCGATGCGGTGGCGCCGCTGCTGGCCCAGCACAGCCTCGTCGGTTTCGATGTGACCGACTTCCTCGACAACGACGTGGTCCGGGCGCCTCTGACCATGTACCTCTTCCACCTGGTCAACCGCATGGTCGACGGTCGGCCGCTGATGTGCTGGATGGACGAGTTCGCCAGGCTGCTGAGCGATCCGGCCTTCGCGCGCTTCGCCAGGAACGGGCTGGAGACCTGGCGCAAGAAGAACGCCAACCTGGCCACCTTCACCCAGAGCACGAGCCACGTGCTGGATTCCAGCATCGCGCGGGCCATCATCGAGCAGACGCCCACCAAGATCCTTTTTCCGAACCCGGAAGCGGACTACCGCGAATACACCGAGGGTTTCAACCTCACGGACCGCGAGTTCGCGCTCATCAAGCAGGAGCTGGAACCTGGCTCACGCCAGTTCCTGATCAAGCAGAACCACGTGAGCGTGGTTGCGCAGCTCGACCTCAAGCCTGACCACGGCAACTTTCAGAAGCGCTTCCAGCCTTCAATGCCGCCCGCCAAGTAATACGACACAGGAGGCGCGATGTTCTTCCAACAGTTCTGGACGTGGTTGACTTCACAGTTGACCGACTACATCGCCAACAAATCGGCTGCCGTGGCGGGCGCGATAGAACCTGCGGTCGTCACGCTCGCCACGATCTACGTCATGATCTGGGGCTTCCTGAGCCTGACCGGACGAATTCAGGAGCCGATCTGGGAAGGCGTCAAGCGCATCTTCTTCATCGCCATTGTGTTGGGCCTCGGCCTACGCCTCTGGCTATTCAACTCCCTGTTCGTCGACACCTTCTTCACCGCACCCGGACAACTCGCCGCCGTCATCACAGGAGCGAGTGATCCAGTCGCCGTGATCGACACCATCTGGGACAAGGGTGGAACGGTTGCGTCCAATCTTTGGAACAAGGGCGGTGTGCTCAACGGGGACTTTGGGTTCTATCTGGCAGGGGCCATCGTCTATCTCATCATGGGCGGGGTCGCGGTCTACGCGCTCTTTCTTTTGGCACTCTCGAAGCTTGCGCTCGCCCTGATTCTCGCGGTAGGGCCAATCTTCCTCTGCCTTCTCTTCTTCGAGACTACTCGCCGATTCTTCGAAGCCTGGGTCGCCCAACTCGCGAACTACGCGTTGGTGGCCGTGCTCAGTACGCTGGTCGCCACGTTGATGCTGAAGGTGGTCTCGTCGTATGCGACCCAGACCGCCGCACGGGGCGCTGCCATCGTCACGGTGGATGCGCTGAATATGGTCCTGTGCGCAGCGCTGGTCCTGCTCATCATGCGTCAAGTGATGCCGATTGCGTCCGGACTTGCGAGTGGCATCGCGCTCAGCTCATTCGGACTTGTCAGCGGATTGGCTCAGTGGGCGCTTGGCGGCGCCAAGCGCTCCAGCTACGAGTTCAGCCGTGGCGTCATCGACGGCATGCGCCGCGAGCCGGGCAGCCGCTGGGACTCCTTCCGCCGCCTGACTGGCAACCGTGTCGGCGCAGGGGTGGCCTCAATCGCCGGCAACGGAGCTTCGCGGCGTCGCGGTGGCACCGTGATCCCCAGGGAGCAGGTCATGCCGAACCTCGTGCATCGCCGATAAGCCAGGAGTCCTTTCGTGAAGTCCTGCCTGTCTCTCGCACTGGCCCTGCTTCTGGCGGCATGCGGCACCCGCCCGCCACTGCCGCCGGAGTGCCAGGGTCCGCTCATACCAATCAACCCGTCCTCGGCGACATCTGGAGCGCCTCATGAACCGGGACCCCGCGCTTGAGAAGTACCTCCAGGAGGCCCGGAGCTGGGAGCTCGACCGCGCTCGCCACGCAGAGCGCTCGGCCAGGATCGCCTGGACAGTCGCGGGCATCGCAGGCGCAACCGCGATCTTGGCTGTTGCTGCCGTCACCGGGCTCACGCCCCTGAAGCAGCCCGTTCCCGTGGTCAAGCTAGACAGCGGCAAGGACAAGCTGGCCCAGGTGCGCTTCACCCGCTACACCCGCGCGGGCGGCACCGGCGACGAGCAGGCGAGCCACTGGGTCTCGACCATCGAGTTCGCCTACGTCCAGCCCTCCAGGGACGACAAGTGGCGCTCGCTCAACCCCCTGGGCTTTCGCGTCGTCGAGTACCGACGTGAACCCGAGGTCGCGGCCGCAGGCGTAGCGGCGACGCCACCCATCAAGCCAGAGCCGCGATGAGGGCATGTGCCGCGCTTTCCCGATGGATGCCCGCTGCGGTGCTGGCGTGCAGCGTCGGCCTGAGCGCCCCGTCCGGTGTCGCCGCCACGCTGCCGCCGGCCGGCAAGGTGGATGCCCGCGTGCGCACGGTCGCCTACAACCCCGACGATGTCGTCACGCTGCACGGCTACGTCGGCTACCAGATCCACCTGCAGTTCGCCGAGGGCGAGGAGTTCGTCAACCTGGGCTCCGGCGACAACGCCGCCTTCGACGTGGGCGCCGAGCGCAACCACTTCTTCATCAAGCCCAAGGAAGCCCGTGCGTCGACCAACCTCACGATCCTGACCAACCGCCGGGCCTACCACTTCGACTACGTGGTGTCGGCCAGCGCCCCTGTCGGCGCCGCCGCGCGGCGCATGGTCTATTCGATCCGCTTCACCTATCCCGAGGACGAAGCCCGGGCCCTGGCGGCCGAGGCCGAGCGCCGCCGGACAGAGGCACGCATGAGCCAGGCCTCCGACAGGCCGCGCAACATGAACTACTGGTTCTGCGGCAGTGAGGCGCTCAAGCCCATGAGCGCCTACGACGACGGCGTGCAGACGCGCCTGCGCTTCCAGGCCCGCTCCGAGTTCCCGGCGATGTTCGTGCAGAACGACGACGGATCGGAGTCGCTGCTGAACTTCAATGTCGAGAACGACGAAGTCGTGATCCATCGGGTTGCACGCCGCTTCGTGCTGCGCCGCGGCCAGTTGGTCGGCTGCGTCGTCAATCGCTCCTTCGCCGGCGGCGTTGCGCGCACGGCCACGAACACCAGTGTGCCTGGCGTGCAACGATCCACTATGGGGGGCGAACCATGAGCTGGCTGGGTCGTGAACATGGGCCACGCGATGCGGATGACACCGCCGAGCAGGGCCTGCACGGTGACAACGAAGCTGCCGATCGCCATGTGGACGCCGACACCGGGGAAATCCTTCCGGTACGCGGCACCACGCGGCCGGGTCCCGGCGGGCTTGGCAGAGGTAGCGAGCGCGGCGATGCTGGCGCCGCCGCGGTGCAGGGTGAGCGGACCATCCCCTCGGTCAACCGCGAGCGCTCCATCCAGTCGCGCATCAGCGGCGGCCTGGCGCTGGCCACCATCATCCTGCTGGGCGGGGGCTTTCTGTTCTGGTACTACAACACCCAGTACAGCAAGACGCGCGATGCCGAGGAGTTGGCGCGCAGGGCCGCCGCAGCACGCGCCGGCGGCGAGATGAAGGTCCCGCCTCTGGGCCGCATCGACCCGCCCAGGCCGTCCATCGAAGCGGCGCCCGTCTCCTCCGGCAGTCCCGCCCCTGCCCCACCGCTGTTCTCGGCAAATCCCGGCGGCCCACCCCAGAAGACGCCCGAGCAACTGGCACTGGAACGACAGCTCGGCGCCCCCGTGCTTCGCAAGGCCCAGTCACTCGCCGGCGGCGGCCCGTATGCAGCCGCCGGCGTAGTGCCCGGGCCATCCGGCCTCGCAGGCCAGCCCGTCATGCCCAATGTCGCCCAACTGGTCAGTGCCATGCAGAGCCCCAGCGGCGCCGCGGGTCCCACCGCGGGTCCGATCGGCAGCAGCTTGGCCGCGAACCTCAGGCCCACCCCGACACCCGCCGTCATGGCCCAGACGCTCCCCACCCGGCGCCTCCTGCTGCCCAAGGGCGCCTTCATAGACTGCACGCTGGAGACGGCCATCGACTCGACCTACGAGGGCATGACCACCTGCATCGGCGCGAGCGACATCTACGGCGCCGACGGCAAGGTGGTCCTCCTGGAGCGCGGCACCAAGTACGTGGGTGAACAGCGCGGATCGCCTCGGCAGGGTCAGGGCCGCGTTTTCGTGGTCTGGAACGAGGCGCGCACGCCCACCGGCGTCGTGGTGCAACTCGCCTCGCCCGGCACCGACGAGCTCGGCCGCAACGGCCTGCCTGGTTTCGTCGACACCCACTTCTGGGAGCGCTTCGGCGCCGCGATCCTGATCTCCGTCATCGACGGCACGATGGCGGCCCTCGCCGCCCACCAGCAAAGCGGCACCCACATCGGCAGCGGCGGCGGCGCCGTGGTCGCGCCACAGGGCAGCCGGGATGTCATCGCAGAAGTGCTGCGCAGCACGGTTGCCATTCCGCCCACCGTCATCAAGAACCAGGGCGAGCGCATCCAGATCCTGGTCGCGCGCGACGTGGACTTCAGGAGTGCCTATGCGCTTCGAACCGAACCGGCAACGCCTTGACCGCGAAGACGGCGCGACGAGTGCTGCGGGACCGGCACCCACGCCAGCGTCTCGGCCCGCGGACGAGCCCCCGTCCTCCCTCGCGCTCTTCCTCGGGCCGCTGGCCCGGCTGCTGCAGGATCCCGAAATCACTGAGATCTGTATCAACGAGCCCGGCGCGGCCTTCGTCGAGCGCCAGTCGGGCTGGACGCGCGAGGAACTGCCCTTCGCGTCGTACGACTGGTGCGTCTCCATCGCCAAGCTGGTGGCCAACTTCACCCGCCAACGGGTGTCGGCCAACGAGCCCCTCCTGTCGGCCACGCTGCCCGGCGGCGAGCGCATCCAGATCGTCCTGCCCCCTGCCACGCTCGAGCGCACCGTCTCGATCACGATCCGACGCCCGTCCAATGCCCTGTGGACCCTGGAAGAACTGGACGGCATGGGCATCTTCGGGCCCACGCGCAGCGTTCCCGACATCGCGTCGCGACAAGCGCAGATGGAGCAGCTCTCGCTCGAGGGCCGGGAGCTGACGACCCTGCTGGCACGACGGCAATTCGTCCAGTTCCTGCGCCGGGCCGTGCAGCTGCGCAAGAACATCCTCCTCTCCGGTGCTACGGGCTCGGGCAAGACCACCGTCAGCAAGGCGCTGATCCTGGAGGTGCCGCCGGAAGACCGCCTCATCACCATCGAAGACGTCAAGGAGCTGTCGCTGCGCAACCAGCCGAACCACGTGCGCCTCTTCTATTCCCAGGGCGCGCAGGGGCAGGCCGAGGTCACGCCCGGGCAGCTGCTCGCGAGCGCCAAGCGGCAGCGCCCGGATCGCGTCTTCGTCTCCGAATTGCGCACCGGAGAGGAGGTCTACGACTACCTGGTGTCTGTCAACACCGGACACCCCGGCTCCATCACCAGCGTGCACGCCGACAGCGCGGAAATGGCCTTCGTGGCGCTGGCCCAGCTGATGAAGCGCAGCCAGGCCGGCCAGGGCATGACGACGCGCGAGGGGGTGGAACTGGCCCAGATGAGCGTGGACATCGTCGTTCAATGCGCGCGCGACCGCAGCACCACCGGCAGCCCGCGCATCGTGCGGGAGATCTGGTATGACCCTGGCACCCAACTCCGAGGGCTTGCCTAGCCCCTTCAAGATCGCCGTGGCGCTGCTGGTGGCAGCGCTGGTCGGCCTGTACATGGCCGGCTATGCCTTCCTGATCGTGATGAAGCTGCCGCCGCAGAACGCGTCGCTGCTGACCATCCACCAGTATTGGGCAGCTTACGGCGAGCGTCCGGACGTGCGCCGCACCCTGCTCACGACCCTCGTCGGCGCACAGGGCCTGTGCATGGGCCTGGTGGGCTTTGCGATGCTGCCGCGCCGGCGCCCGTTGCACGGCCAGGCGCGTTTCGCCAGCCGCCGTGAGATCAAGCAGGCCGGCCTGCTCGAGGAACACGGGATCATCCTGGGGCGGCTGGGCGGCCGGTACCTGGTTCTGCCCGGCCAGCAGGGCGTCGAATTGGAAGCCCCACCGCGCAGCGGCAAGGGCGTCGGGGTCGTCGTGCCGAACCTGTTGAACTGGCCCGGCTCGACCATCGTGAGCGACATCAAGGGCGAGAACTTCATCCGAACCGCCGGGTACAGGGCGGCGCATGGCCAGGAGGTGCATCTCTTCGATCCATTGTCGGAGAAGGAATGCTCGGCCCGCTGGAACCCGCTCGGCTATGTGGCGGAAGAACCCTACCGCTGCATCGACGACTTGCAGCGCATCGCCACGATGCTGTTTCCCGACCCGCTGGCGGGCGATCCTTTTTGGATGTCGTCGGCGCGGTCCTTGTTCCTGGGTATCGCCCTGTACCTCTTCGAAGCGCCCGGTGCCACGCGCACGCTGGGGGAGGTGCTGCGCCAGGGCATGGCCAGCGATGCCGAGGGCTTCCAGAAGCACTGGAAGCGCGTCATCGACGCCTGCGAACGCGCGGGCTATCCGCTGTCGCAGGAGGCAGTGCAAAGCCTCTACGACATCATCGACCTGGCACCCACCACCGCCTCGAGCATCCGCAAGACCTTCACCAGCCGCCTGGACCTGTGGCTCAACCCCATGATCGACGCGGCGACCTCCGCCAACGATTTCGACCTGCGCGATCTGCGCAAACGCCCGATTTCCATCTATGTGCAGATCAACCCGGACAACATCGCACGGCTGCAGCCGCTCCTCAATCTCTTCTTCCAGCAGGCGATCGGACTGCAGACGCGGGAGCTGCCCGAGAACAACCCCGAGCTTCGCCATCAGCTCCTGCTGATGCTCGACGAGTTCGCGGCACTCGGACGCATCCCCGTCATTGCCGAGTCCACCGCCTTCCTGCCGGGCTACAACGTGCGCACGGTCGTGATCGTGCAATCCCACTCGCAGCTGATCGAGAAGTACGGCGTCGAGGGGGCGAAATCCATCCGCAAGATGCTCGCGGCGCGCATCGTCTTTCCGCCCATGGAGTACGAGGACGCCGAGGCCATCTCGCGCGAGTTGGGCACCTACACGGTGCGCCAGAAGAACATCAGCCGGCCCTTGTGGGGCGGCGCCGGAAAGACCGCAAGCGTGAGCATCAGCGAGCAGCCCCGTCGCCTGCTGCTGCCGCAGGAGGTCAAGGAGCTGGGCCCCGAGCGAATGATCCTCTTCTGCGAAGGCCTGCGCCCCGTGCTCGCGCACCGCATCCGCTACTTCAAGGACAAGTCCTTTGCGCGGCGCGAGATGGCGCCGCCTGCCGTGCCGAGGCTGGATATACAGGGTGCCAGCCATGCCGCCGCCACGGCGCCGGCCACCGGCGCGGACGATGCGCCCACCGATGCGTCGAGTGCCCTCACGCACCTCACCCCGGCGGGCGGGGGACAGGTGCTGTCGAAGGAGGAGGCACCAGTGGTCAACGACGTGTTGAGCGACACGCTGAAGCTAAACGATTTCTCGTTCGACTTCGACGATGTCGAGATTCCCACCGAGCAACTGAGCGACGAGGACATCAAGCGCCACGCCGACGAGTTCGTATCGCGGCTGCTCGACTGACTCCCCTTCCAAAACCGAGAAAGGAGCCGACATGGCGAATCCATCCATGCACGAGCAGGCGGGCAGCGACAGTACTGGCGCGGGGCTGGGCGAGTTCGCCGGTTCGGTCCAGGGCCAAAGCGAATTGCCGCAAGACGCGCCGCAGATGGGCCGCGCGCATCCCCGTGTCCCGGATGCCATCGAACGCCGCTACCTCAAGGTCGATGACCGCTACTTCTTCCCGGATCGCACGCTCGCCTTCATCGACGACGGCGGCCGCATCCGCGTGCGCACGGACAACCTCGAGGTCATGCACAGCGTCATCGCCATCGCCGAGGCCAGGGACTGGCGGGTGATCGAGCTGCGTGGCACCGAAGCCTTCCGCCAGGGCATGTGGCGCGAGGCGGCGCTGCGGGGGATCGAGGCGCGGGGCTATTCGCCAACCGAAGCCGAGGTCCGCCAGGCCGAGCGCGCGCGACCCCGGGATCAGCCCGTTGAAGCTTCGGTGGACCGCGACGGCCCCTGGGAACCGCGCTCCCTGCGCGATGGCCCGCGTCCACCAATCAACGGCGTGCTGGTCGCCGCCGCCGCGGCGCCGTACCAGTTCCACCCCGAGCAGCGCATGTCCTTCTACGTGATGGTGCGCACCGAGGTCGGCGACCGCACGATCTGGGGCGCCGACCTGGAACGGGCGCTGGCCGAGTCGGCGTCGCTGCCGCGCATCGGGGACCCGATCGTGCTCACGCAGCACGGCACCCGCCCTGTCAATCTGCGCGTGCCGGCACGCGACGACGCAGGCGAGCTGATCGGCGAGCGCAAGATCGTTGCCCAGCGCGCCCGCTGGCGCATCGAGACGCCCGAGCACATGCGCGACCTGCGGCGCCAGGCGCGCTTGCTGCGCACCGACCAAGTCCTGGCCGACGCTTCCCTCGACACCTCTGCGACCCTGGCCACCGCGGCCGCAGGCCTGAAGCTGGCCAAGCAGTACGCCCAGCGTGTGACGGTGGACGGGCCTTCGCAGGAACGGCTGGTGGAGGCCATCCGCGACCGCATGGCCGCTGCCGTCGAACAGGGCCACACCCTCCACCTTCCCGAGCGCAAGATGCGGCCGAGCCAACGACAGGTCCGCCAGCGCGCAGGCCGTAGCCGCGAGGAACCGATCCATGAACGCACCTAGACCACAGGAACGCTGGGTGCTGCGTTTCCACCGAGCCATCCGGCCCCATGGCCTTGCTTTCTTCGCGTGTATCCTGCTGGCCGGGCTGTCATTGCGCGGCCTCGCGGCCCATGCCGAGATAGCAGGCGTCACCCCGCAGCCGTTGCGTGCGGTGGCGCAGGGGCCCATCGCATCCGCCGGCGCGACGGATGCCGCTGCGCCGGTGCCCTCCGCTCCCGTTTACTCGGCCGCGTTCACGCCCGGGCACGCCCTGCGCCTCGTGCTGGACACGATCCGGGGCGCGAAGGCCACGCTGCTGGTGGCCGCCTACTCCTTCACGAGCAAGCCGGTGGCCACCGCGCTGCGCGATGCCCAGCGCCGCGGCGTGCAGGTATTCGTGGTGGTGGATGCCGGCGAGGCGGCCAAGGGGTATTCGGCCGCGCGATTTCTCGCCAACGAACGGGTGCCGGTCAGAGTCAACGCCCGCTACGCACTGCAGCACAACAAGTTCATCGTGGTGGATGGCGCCATGGTGCAAACGGGCAGCTTCAACTACACCGCCTCGGCCGCCGAGCGCAACGCCGAGAACGTGCTCGTGGTGAGCAACGCGCCGGACCTGGCCGCTCGGTACGGCCGCGAGTGGCGGCGGCTCTGGGACGAGGGCACGGAATTGCCTCCCGCCTATTGAAGCCACGGCCCGGGTACACCCGCGCGCAGGCACCCTTCATCCCATGCCGCAAGCTTCATCGACGAATGCGCTTCCCGGAACGCCCGGTCGCCCTGCATGGACCGTTTCGGACGGCTCGCTGGAGGCGCTCAAATGGGTGGCCCTGGTTCTGATGACCGGCGACCACGTCAACAAGTATCTGCTGCACGAATCCAGCACGACGCTCTATGCCTTCGGTCGGATGGTGATGCCGGTCTTCGGCTTCGTGCTGATGTTCAACCTGGCTCGCCCCGGCGCCTTGGCCGGAGGGCTGCATCGGCGGATCATGAAACGGCTGGCGATCTTCGGCGCCCTGGCGACGCCCGCCTTTGCCTGGCTGGTGGGATGGTGGCCGCTGAACATCCTCTGCACGCTCTTCGTCGCCACTCTGGTCGTCTACCTGCTCGAGCGTCGCGGCAAGGGACATCGGCTCCTGGCTGTGGCGACGTTCATCATCGGCGGGGCGCTGGTGGAGTTCTGGTGGCCGGCGCTGCTGTGCTGCCTTGGCGCATGGGCCTTCGTGCGCCAGCCCACGGCCGGCCGCTTCGCGCTGTGGGCGCTCGGCACGGCCTCCCTGGCCATCATCAATGGCAACTTCGCCGCGCTGGTCGCCCTGGCGCTGATCTGGGGGGCCACGCAGGTGGACATCCCGCTGCGCCGCAGCCGCTGGGTCTTCTACGCCTTCTACCCGGCCCACCTCACGGCGTTGGCTCTCTTCCTGGCGACGCGCTAGCCAGCGCTTGCTGCGGCGCCGCACGCAGGCCCGGCCTTGCAGGTCGACGCCAGGCGGCCGCCCTCGTTGCGCCAGATCCCTCCCGATGCCGGCCGCCCAACATGACGCCCTGCTATAACTCACGCTCACATGGACAGCACCCAACTGCGCATCCGCATCGACCGCGCCATTGCCGACAAGGCGCACAAGATGGCCAGGTCGCTCGGCATGGAGTTGCCCGACGTGGTCCGCATGATGCTCACCGAGGCGGTGCGCATCGGCGACTTCTCGATCGAGCGCGGTGAGCAGCTGCCCACGGACCAGGCCGCCCGGCCCTTCTACGAATACGACGAGCGGCAGTGGAACTCGATGAAGACCATGCTGGACGCCGAACTGGCGCTCGCGCTGGTCAACCAGTACATCGCCTCCCACACGCTCCAGATCGAGGCTGCGGCAGAACGGGTCGAGCCTGATGCACGTCGGATCCAGCAGTTGACCCAGGAGCGCGACGAGGCCCGCAAGGTCCTCGCCACGCTGGACCCGGCCGATGCCGGCGCCGTCCGAACGATCCTGCAGCGGTTCGGACCCCAGCCGGATCGGGGGAGACAGAACACCGGGGATTACGAGGAAGGGGACGCACCGTGACGCGCACCCCGGAACCCGGGCCCGGATCTGCCCCCGACACGCCCACGCCCTCCGAGCGCGAGCTGCGGCGCCTGTACGAGCGATGCGTCGCACCGGACCTCCTGGTCGGTGCGCAGACTGCTGAGCACCCTGTGGCCATGGTCATCGCCGGACAACCCGGCGCGGGCCTCACTTACTCGTCGGTCATGCTGCGCCAGCAACTGATGCAGACTGTGCCCACCGCCGCCCACGTGTCCTTGAACCGCCTGCGTGCGTACCACCCGCTGTGGGCGGCCGGCGGCGACGTGGCGCCGCCGGCCGCTGCGCAGGTGACCGCCCATTGCCAAGCCTGGTTCGACCGCTTCGTCACCGACGTCCAGACAAGGCGCCTCAACCTGGTCGCCGAGGTCGAGACCACGGACATCGAGGCCGTGCCCCGGCTGGCGGCGGACCTGCGACGCGGCGGCTACATCGTCCAGGCGGTGTTCGTGGGCACCAACCGCGAAGAAAGCCGCCTGGCCATGCTGGCACGCTACGAGATGCGCCGCCGCGCGGGGCTCGGCGCCGAAGCGCCTTCAATCCAGGCCCATGAGCTGGCCTTCAGCAACGTGGGCAGCCTCCTGGGCCGCCTGGAGCACGAGCGCATGGTCGATGGGCTGCGGGTGATCACACGCAGCGGCACCCAACTGTACGAGAGCCGGGTGCTCGACGGCGTGCTCAACCGTGTCCCCCGGGCCGCCGAGACATTGCGGATCCATCTGGAGCGCGCAACCGATGCGAGGGAACTGGTGCAGTACGCGATGCGCTGGGAAACGCTGGTGCAGCGCCTGACCGGCGACCCGGCGGTACCGCGCGACA
Source organism: Variovorax defluvii (assembly GCF_039541515.1). NCBI lineage: Bacteria > Pseudomonadati > Pseudomonadota > Betaproteobacteria > Burkholderiales > Comamonadaceae > Variovorax > Variovorax defluvii. The sequence continues at coordinate 9,826 of NZ_BAABGJ010000032.1, read as the reverse complement.
TCGCCGGGCGCACGGTCATCTGGCGCAACGAGGCCGCCGCTCGCTGCGAGCAGGATCCCGACGCGAAACAGATGCTGCAGTGGGCGCGCGAGGCCGGGGCCTTCCGCGTGATGAACCGCTTCGAGTTTGAGAAGGAATTCCCGCACCTGGCGCGTGCCGTCGCGGCGCTGGGCGAGGCGGTTCTCGAATCCGAACGCTTCCCGCCCAGGGAGGCTGCCCGGCTGCTGGCCCACGCGCGCGAGAACATCGCGCAGCGCATCGAGCGCGGGGACATGGCGCGCATCATCGCGCGCCAGAAGGCGATGGAAATGAAGGCGCAGGGAAAGGCAAAAACCCAACCGGACAGAGAGCGAACGGCGAAGGAACCGCCGTCCGAGGAGCCTCCTACTCGGTAGTCCGCCCAGAGGGCTCCGGCCACAGTGTGGCGTGGCCGCAGAGCTTCCGGCCATCCAGGGCAACAGCGCCCACTTCATGGTGTACAACGAATTCCGGCTTGCAGCGGTTGCTGACGATCGCTCTGCCGAGTGGGCTGTCAGCAATGTGTGAGCGTCTGGCCGTTCCACCTTGCTGCTCGGTGACGGGGCCGTGAGGATGGTGCCCACCTCTTGATTTGGTGGGCACCTATGAATCCCAATTCTCGGAAGCCTCGGCGCAGGCACACCCCGGAGCTCAAGGCGGCGGTCCTCGTCGAATGCCAGCAGCCCGGCGCCTCGGTCGCGGCGGTGTCGCTCGCGCACGGGCTCAACGTCAACCTGGTTCGCAAGTGGCTCGTCGGCAAGGGACTCAAGCGCGCGGGCCTGTCGGCCCCACGCACGATCACGCAGCGAGCGCCTGTCGAGCCGACCGCCCCTTCGGCATCGCAGCCGGTGCTGCACTTCGTGCCGGTGGAAGTGGCTTCGGGCGGCGTCGAGGTCGCCCCCGCGGCCAGTCGCTGCGACGCGGCCAGCACGCCGCCCGTCGAGGCCGGCATCCACATCGAACTGCAGCGCGGCGAGACTCGGCTGACGGTGCAATGGCCCGGCTCGCAGCGGCGCACTGCGCGGCCTGGCTGGTCGAAGTGGCTGCGGCGCTGAAGTGATCCGCATCGACAAGGTGTGGCTGTGCGCGCAGCCACTGGACATGCGCGCCGGCGCCGAGCGACTGCTGGCCGCGGTCGTCTCGACACTGGGCGCCGCGCACGCCCATCACGGTTACCTCTTCTACAGGGACTTCCCACAAGTTCAAGCCATGTGGGTTCTCTTCTTCATGCTGACGAAGTTCAGATGATTGAGACCGAGGAACAGACTGCAAATCTACAGCCGGGCTTAGTGCACTCTTGCGTGCCGCCCCAAGATACCAACCGCGCAGCAGGGCTCCATTCGCTAATCGTGACACCACAACTGGTCCACAAAAGAGATACCGAGCTTGCCTGCTACTGGTCCGACCTGGTCAAAGCATCTTCGACTTACGTCTTGCAAGGAAGGAAGGTTGTTGAGTGACCGGCTCCGCTGGCGGCGCTACGCTGCGCCCGGTCTTGCTGCTGATGGGGGGAGACTGACATGATGTGCGTCGTAGCGCTTCTCTCGCGTCATGACGGCCCATAGGATTCTCGCGTTTTTGTTGGCCAGCGCGACCACGGCCTTCTGCCAGCCGCATCGCTGTCTCAAGCCTTGGGCCCACGTCGAGATCGGGTCATCGTTGTACTTTCCAGTGAGGACCGCGGCCTTCGCTCCCTGGATGAGGAGTGTGCGCAAATAGGTATTCCCGCGCTTGGTGATGCCGCCCAAGCTGGTCTTGCCGCCGCTGGAATGCTGCCTCGGCGTCAACCCCAGCCAAGCACCAAACTGCGAACCGCTCTTGAACTGCTTGAAATCCCCCACTGTCGCAACGATGGCCGATGCGGTGAGGGAGCCCACGCCTTTGAGCTCGGCCGCACGCTGAACCTGGTCATCCTCCTTCTGATGGGCGGCAATGCGCTGGTCGCACCACTGGATATGCGCTTCGATCTCGCGCCAATGCTCCTGTGCTCTCTGCAGGACGAGCCGGGCCATGCCGGGGATGTCGTTGCTGGCATCCTCGATGACATCGCTCAGGCGTTCCCGCAGAACTTCGGGGCTCTGAGGAAGAACGACTCCGAACTCTCCCAGCAGTCCTCGAATGCGATTCATACAGGCGAAGCGCTCTTCCTTGAGGCCTTCACGAACACGATGGACGCAGAGCATTCCCTGCTGGGCCAGGGTCTTAGGAGGCACAAAGTTCATGTGAGGTCGCGACGCCGCTTCACAGACTGCCGCCGCATCGTTGGCATCGTTCTTACCGCTCTTCCCTTGCAATCGATACGGGGTGACGAAGTGAGCGGGAATCAAGCGGGCGTCGAGGCCGAGCTCGCGCAGCTTTCGACACCAGTGGTGGGAGCCCCCGCAAGACTCCATGGCGACCAGGCAACCGGCAGGCAGGTCAGCGCACCACAGCAGAAACTTATCGCGATTGATTGCTCGGTTTGTGATCACTCGGCCAGCCGCGTCTACGGCGTGAATCTGGATGACATTCTTGGCAAGATCGACGCCGACTCGTGTAATGTTGCTCACGGGACTTCTCCTTCCAAGTGGTTGCAGATTGACCTTCCACAAGCCAATCTTGGCACTCAGATGCCGCGTAGGCCACCAGAAGTGGGAAGTCCCTTCGTATTCGCCAACGCGCGCGCTACGCGCCTCAAGCTCATCGTGCACGACGGCTTCGGCGTGTGGTGCGCGGCGCGGCGGCTGAACGCGGGGCGCTTCGTGTGGGTGTCCTCGGCGGCGGCGACGGCGCCAGTCTCGCTAGAACTCACCAGGGCGCAGTTCGACGCCCTGGTGGTCGGCCTGCCATGGGAACGGCTACCCGAGATGAACATCATCACGCGCATGTGACCTGCGGCGTGCCCACCCCGGTTGACAGCGCTTGTGCCAGTGGTGCGAGGTGCGGCGCTCTGGCACCATGCTGCGCATGCTTGGCAAGCAAGGTTCCCTCCCCATCGACCTTGCCCAACTGCCCCCAGAAGCTGCCGCGCTGATCGCGCAGATGCAGCAGCGCCTCGAGCAGCAGGAGCGCCAGCTCGGCGAGCACGCCCGGGAACTCGCGCAGCAGCAGGCGCTGCTGGAGCGCAAGGATCGCGAGATCGCGCTGCGGCAGGCCAAGATCGAGAAGATCAACTTCGAGCTCGCACGGCTCAAGCGCTGGAAGTTCGGCGCCAAGTCCGAGGCGATGAGCGCCGAGCAGCGCCAGCTCTTCCAGGACACGGTCGCGGAGGACGAGGCGAGCCTGCAGGCGCAGTTGGCGGCATTGCAGGCCAGCCTGCCCGAGACGCCGAAGGCGCCCAAGGCCCCGCCACGCAAACCGCGTCGCGAGGCGTTGCCGCAGCACCTGCGGCGCGTGGATCATCGCCACGAGCCCGAGGACACGACCTGCGGTTGCGGACGGTCCATGGTGCGTGTGGGCGAGGACGTCAGCGAGCGGCTGGACATCGTGCCGGCCGAGTTCTTCGTGCACCGGCACATCTACGGCAAGTGGGCGTGCCGCTGCTGCCAGAGCCTGAAGCAGGAGCCGGCCGCCCCCGAGATCGTGGACGGCGGCATCCCTGCCAGCGGCTTGGTGGCACACACACTGATCAGCCGCTTCGTCGATCACCTGCCGTACTACCGGCAGGAGGCGATCAACGCGCGCTCGGGCGTGCACACGCCGCGCTCCACGCTGGCGGCCTGGGCGGGGTACGCCGGGGCTGCGCTGGAGCCGCTGTACGACGCGCACAAGCGCTTCGTGCTCGGCGCCCGGGTGCTGCACGCCGACGAGACTCCGGTGGCCTTGCTCGATCCCGGAGCGGGCAAGACCCGCAGGGCCTACGTCTGGGCTTATGCACGCGGTGAGCACGATGGCCAGCGCGGCGTGATCTTCGAGTTCTGCCTGGGCCGCGGCGGCCAGTACCCGGTCGCGTTCCTTGGCGGTGAGGATGGAGCGTGGCGCGGCACGCTGCTGACGGACCAGTACGCCGGCTACGACACCGCCATGGATGCTCGCGTGTAGCCCGGGCGTGTAGCCGCGGGCTGTGTCGTGCACGCCAGACGCAAGTTCGACGAGGTGGCCAAGGCCGGAACGAGCCCGGTGGCCGAAGCGGCGATCAAGCGCCTGGGCCAGATCTACCACGTCGAGGGAAGCTTCGCGGACATGCCTGCGCAGCATCGACACCAAGGGCGGCAGGAACTGATCAGGCCGCTGTGGGCGGAGTTCAAGCTGTGGCTCGAACTCGAGCGGCGCCGCGTGCCCGACGGCAGCAGCATCGCCGCGGCCATCGATTACAGCCTCAACCACTGGGTGCATCTCACCCGTCATCTCAAGGACGGCGAGGTCCCGATGGACAACAACTTCCTGGAGCGACAGATCAAGCCTTGGCAGATGGGCCGCAAGAACTGGCTGTTTGCCGGAAGCGCACTCGCCGGCCAGCGCGCGGCCGTGGTGATGAGCCTGGTTCAGTCAGCCAAGCTCAATGGGCATGACCCTTGGCAATACCTGCGCGACGTCCTTGCGCGGCTGCCGACTCACCTGAATAGCCGCATCGAGGAGTTGCTGCCGCACAGTTGGCGGGCCGGCCCACCCAGCGAGCCGATGTCTCCATGAAGAACATCGAGGCGCTAATCGGCGACGGCGGCGAGATCACGGTCGGCGCGATCGGTTCGATCGCGTGCGCGGCCACCGCCGCCGATCAACATAATGCGCTGGCCATGCTCGTGAGACGGGAAGGCGAGACTCTCAACGCACTGCTCAAGAGGCTGGACAAGTCCATCGGCAAGTTCTACGAGCACGGCGTGATCATTGACGAGATCAACGGGCCCTCCGACTGACTGCCGTCTCCGTCAAGGTGGGACGGCAAGACGCTCACAGCAATGTGCCCAAAGCCGAAATTGATCGGGTGGTAGCAGAAGGCTGTCTGGAGTCGCTGGCTTTTTGGCGAGCCCGCGGCCGCTGCTAAGTCAGTGCGACATGCTCACGTCAGCCGGCGCGATGCTCGGCAAACGGAAGACCCAACCAGCGCCCGAAAAGCGACTACTTTCGAGTGCGCCAAGCGTTGCGTTGAGCGTGACGGGTGACGTTCCCGAGTCAACCAAGTGGAGTTGGAAGTCGCGCAACTCGTCCACGGTCGCCGTGTCGGGTGGGCGGTGAAGGTACGCCGCGAGCTTGCGCACGGCGCGCACGTAGGCCTCCTGAGTTCGAGGCTCGAACTTGCGCATGCGCATGTCCTCGAGCATGCGTTGACGCAGCGGGGTAACGGCCGAGGTGATGGTGTCCATGGTGGCTGCTCCGTTGATGGCGAGGCGGGATTGCCTCGCCATCAACGGTGGCGGCAACCGGGTCACGGCATATCCATGGGGTGCGCGAAGCGCCTACCGCGAGAGCGGTTTAGTGTGCGCCCGTGAAGGCGTGCCATTTGCAGGGTGAAAGTCCCTGTCGGAGTTGGCCGCAGCTCCGTAGCTGAAGGTAACTGCGTCGTCGCGAGGCGAGGTGGGGAGCAACTGGAAGCGAAATGTCGGTCCGTAGGATGACGAACCTGTTTCGGCGGGGTATGGCGGCGAGCCTGCACTAAAGTGGCGAAGCCTGGAAGCAATGCATCACGCTGGCGTGGCGATTAAAGCGGTGATGTGGCGTACCACGTGGTTGAGGACGGAACGACAGGAAGATGGCACGAGATAAGCGGGGAGACCTGCCGGTGCGGTGAACGCTGGCAGGAGTCAGAGTCCCAATAGTACCGATCACGGGGAAATTAAATTGAACCGTGGAGAAATGTGTCAGAGCAAAAGGCGCATTAGGGAAGTGGGGCAGGAAGGTTGATAGCTGAAGACCGGAAAGGAGCAGAGATATGACAATTGAAGCATCGACAGTGTCGGCAACGACTAAACAAGATGCAGGCGTGCTGGGAAGCTGCGTGCAGCGGAAATTCGTGCCAGCTCCAATCTGGACAGAAGCTATGTTGGCTGCTCTACAAAGAGGAGTTCAAGGAGGTAAATGGTACAGTTTGATCGATAAAGTCTATCGCCTTGAAACGCTGGAGCTTGGATGGATCCAGGTGGCGAAGAACGCTGGGGCGGCTGGGGTGGACCGAATGAGCGTGGAGCGATTCGCGCAAGGACGGCATCACTATCTGGCTGAATTGGCGCAAGCGCTGCGGGACGGGAGTTATTGCCCGTTGCCGGTACGGCGTGTTTACATACCCAAGGGCAAGAAGCAGCGCCCGCTCGGCATACCTGCTGTAAAAGACCGCGTGGTTCAGGCGGCGCTGAAGCTGGTCATCGAGCCCATCTTTGAGCACGAATTCGAGCCCAGAAGCTATGGCTTCCGGCAAGGTTTGGGCTGTAAGGATGCGCTGCGCGAAGTGGACCGGCATTTGAAAGCGGGCTACTTCTGGGTGGTGGATGCGGACCTGCAAAGCTACTTCGACACGATTCCACATGACCCCCTTCTCACGAAAGTGGGAGAGCGTATCGGGGACGGTCACGTGCTGGAACTCATCCAGGGCTTTCTCAAGCAAGACATCATGGAAGACTTGAAGCGGTGGACGCCGATCTCCGGTAGTCCTCAAGGGGCAGTAATCAGCCCCTTGCTCGCGAACGCTTACCTTCACGAGCTGGACGTAGAAATGCGCGAAGCCGGGTTGGTAATGGTGCGATACGCAGACGACGCCGTGGTGTTGTGTCGCAGTCGAGAGGAAGCGCAAGCCGCGCTCGCTCGTTTGCGTGCTTGGGTGAGTGCGAACGGCCTGAGGCTACATCCCGACAAGACCCACATTGGGGATTGCCGGGAGGCAGGGCAAGGGTTCGAGTTTCTGGGGTACCGGTTTGAAGCCGGGCGGCGGTTGGTGCGCGCGAAAAGCTTGATGGCGTTACGGGCCAAAGTTCGTGCCCGGACGCCCCGCAATCACGGCGGGTCCATCGAGAGTGTGATCGCGTCGCTCAACCCGACCCTGAAGGGTTGGTACGCCTACTTCAAACAGGCCCACCGGTACACATTCTCGTCAATCGACGGCTTTGTTCGGCGTCGACTGCGGGCGATGTTGCGAAAACAGAAACACCGACGGGGGTGTCCGAATTTCTGTGTGTGAGGCGGTTGGTTGAATCGGTCTTGACTGCTTTCTCTTCTGTCTTAGGGCCCCTGCTAGGCCGCCGGAGGCGCCCCCGGTTGAGCGATGTACTCATGCTCAACCTCCTGTTCTTCCGCCACCGTGAACGGGGTGCGTGAATCGCTCTTCGTAGAGTATCGCGAACTGGTTCATGGCCTCGCGCCATTCCTTTGCGGCGCGACCCCAGTCAGCCGTGATGTTGCGCAGCGCCAGCCAGATTAATTTGGTGGCTGCGTCGTCGCTCGGGAAGTGTCCGCGCGTCTTGATGATCTTGCGCAGCCGGCTGTGCACGCTCTCGATGGCGTTCGTTGTGTAGACCACGCGGCGCACGGCCGGCGGGAACGCGAAGAATGGAATCACGCGATCCCAGGCACGGCGCCACGCCGCGGTGACGGTGGGGAATTTGTGGCCCCACGGGCTGCGCTCGAACTCGTTCAAGGCCTCCAGCGCGGCCTCGGCGCTTGGCGCCGTGTACACCGGGCGCAGCGCTGCGGCGAGCAGCTTGCGGTCCTTCCAGCTTGCGTAGTCCAGGCTGTTGCGGATCAGGTGCACGACGCACGTCTGCAGCGTGGTTGCCGGGAACACCGTGCCGAGCGCTTCGCCGATGCCCTTGAGGCCATCGGTGACCGCGATCAGGACGTCGCTCACGCCGCGCGTGCGCAGATCGTTGAACACCTTCATCCAGAACTTGGCGCCCTCGGTGTTCTCGATCCACAGTCCCAGGATGTCGCGCGTGCCGTCGGGCAACACGCCCAAGGCCAGGTAGATCGCCTTGTTGCGTACCACCGCCTCTTCGCGGATCTTCACGCGCAGCGCGTCGAAGAAGATCACCGGGTACATCGGCTCCAGCGGGCGAGACTGCCAGGCCCCGACCTCGGCCATCACCGCGTCGGTGACCGAGCTGATGAACTCAGGGCTGACCTCGGTGCCGTATTGCTCGGCGAGGAAACCCTGGATCTCGCGCACCGTCATGCCGCGCGCGTACATGGCCACGATCTTGTCGTCGAAGCCGGTGAAGCGTCGCTCGTGCTTGGGGATCAAGACCGGCTCGAACGAGCCCTCCCGGTCGCGCGGCACCTCGATACGCAGCGCTCCGTCCTCGGTCAGCACGGTCTTGCCGCTGGCGCCGTTGCGATGGTTGCTCGCGTCATCGACCTTGGCCGCACCCGGCGGGTAGCCCAGATGGTGTGACAGCTCCGCGCCGAGGGCGCGCTCAATGAGCGCCTTCTTGAAGGCCATCGACGCGGCCTGCACCGCCTCGGCGCTCATAGGCCCCTTCACGAACTGGTCAATCACTTCCTTGGGGATCGACGGCAAATCCGTCGCAGCGGCTGCTGCCGCCTTCGTCGTCTTCCTGCTTGGCATACATGCTCCTGGTCGTCATGCTATGCCTCGCACACAAAATTCCGGACAGGCTCACACCGACCGGGTCAGGGACGATGTCTTAACGATCACAAACGATGGCCAAATTCCTTCTTCGCTAATCTTGGGCTGTTCACGCTATCCGCAGCCCATCAATTGGCGCGCCAATCCCGGTGCGGAAACAACTGACTGGAGAGCCCGTCGCGGGAGAACTGCACAGCGGGTTCGGAGGGAGGGGACGGCGAGAGCCGTTTCCTACCCCTATCCATCAGTCTGAAGCGGTAACCTCCAGCGGGCTACCGACTTCGCTCATCGGGCGCACGAGTTTGGGAGCGCTCCGGCGTCGGCGCACGCTGCTGAGCCTGCCATTGCTCGGCAAGCCGCTGCGCGTCCGTCTGCACCGGCGGCATCTGCCCCGCGAAGCGTTCCACCTGCTCCGCCAAGTCGGGTCGCCCCTGCCGTCGCAGCATCTGCGCCGTGGACCGCCAGTCATCGATTACGGCATCGCGCGTGCGCTGCAGGGTCTGCTTGCCCTGCTCGATCGAACTGTCCACGCCTTGGAGCGCTTTCACCATAGTCATCACCTTGTCGCGCATGAAGGTCGACGGCTTTGGCGTGGCGCGCTGGCTGCGCACCATGGCATCCAATTGCCCGAACGCGCGCATCGCCCGCAGCCGATGGTGGATGGGATCGCGCTGCGCTCGGTGCACCTGACCACGGATCTGCCGCGGCGTCGCATTGGCGGCAACGCCCTGCTCGCGCATCAGTTCAGCGAACCGCTCACGCCAGAGGCGTAGCGTGTCCTTGCGGATGTACAGGCGCCTGCCCGGCTCGTACTCATGCTCGCACTTGACCACCAGGTGCACATGCGGGTGCGCCTGATCCGTGTGCAGCACCATCGCGTACCGGTGCTGCAGCGCGAAGTTCTCGCGCGCGAAGATGCGCGCTGCCGCCAGCACCTTCTCCGGCGGTGTACCCGCGGGCATCGACAGCACGATGTTGTGCGCGAGTTTTGGCCGCGTGTCCCCCTCACCATCCGCCGGCTTCGACCGGTACTGGCTACGACACTGATCGAGCTGCCAGTCCCGCGCGATCTCCAGCGCCGCATTCTTGCCTTGAACCATGAGGCCCTCGTCCGTCTCCAGCGGCAGCTTGCCGTGGCGACCGATGTACTTGAGGTGGGCGCGGACACCACCGATGTCGCGCCCGCCACCCGAGACCTTCACCATGACTTCGGACGCGCGACTGACCGTGCGCTTGATCTGCTGGATCTGCTCCGGACCAAAGCGCAGCGCACCGCCGGGACCGCGCCGGCCATGGCTCACGATGTCCAGTGCCATG
>NZ_BAABGJ010000031.1:0-1116 GCF_039541515.1 Variovorax defluvii | reverse complement strand
CCCACCGATGAGGTGAAGGCGTGCGGGCACTGTTGCCACGGTGCCTTTCCTCGCCGGACTGCGCCGCCGCGAGCGGTCAAGGGCCGCGAAGGCGGCGACGCGCGCAGCCTCAAGCGGGTGTGGCTGTTCGTCCTTGCCATCGCCCTGCACAACCTGCCCGAAGGGACGATCCCTTCCCTCCTATGAACCTTTTCCTGCTGTTGTGATGGACGAGGCGTGGGCTATGATCCGCGCGCTTCAAATAACACCCAAGATTGGGGAGGAAATCCATGGCAATGGCAACGCGCGGAAGCGCACGGAGCGTTCGTGCACCCGTCGAGCGCTCCTTCCGCGTCACAAAGCGGCCCGCCCAACTGACATGGGTTCGCTTCGACAAGCTCGCCAAATATGTGTGTGTGCTGTTTGTAGTGATGCTTCTGGCGCATGTTGCCCATGCACTGGTCCCGCCTCAGTCCGAATATGAATACAGAGTCGCTGGCTGGAGCGCTGGCGCATGGCAAGCCGATCCGCATCAGGCCTGTATCGATTGGCACATGGCGACGAACGGCCATGGTGGCTTCTACCTTCAAACTCAGGCGGAATCAGGGACCGCCCCAAATGGGCTGGTGTGCCACGCTACCGTGGGCAGTTCGCCCAATGGCCCATGGTCCGGCGATCATCAGAACGGGCTTTCGTTTCAGCTGATCTGCCCAGCGCATAGCACCCGCTCGGGAAGCGCGTGCACATGCATTCAGGGTTTCATTGATGGTTCTGGTGCCTCCGCCGGGCAGTGCGTGCCCCAGCTACCACCCGATGCCACTGACGGCGCACCACAATGCAGGGCCAACACTGCAGGTTTGTTCGCGGGTAATCCGATCGCCCCCGGAACTGGAGAGAAGTTTCAATCCGAGACGGATTGGTCTGATTCCGGGCCGAGCGCACTAAGCTTCGATCGCCAGTACCGGAGCAACTGGGCGGGCCGTCCCATGGGTCCGGCTTCCGGGCTGGGGCCTGGCTGGACTCACAACTACAGCATCGGACTCGCGGCCTTGCCAAGCGCTGGGCCGCTGAATGTCACCATTGCCTTGCCGGAAGGCTACGTACGGACCTTCAGTCGCACCTCCATCACCGGAGCCT
>NZ_BAABGJ010000030.1:0-4960 GCF_039541515.1 Variovorax defluvii | reverse complement strand
GCGACTGACCGTGCGCTTGATCTGCTGGATCTGCTCCGGACCAAAGCGCAGCGCACCGCCGGGACCGCGCCGGCCATGGCTCACGATGTCCAGTGCCATGTCGCGATCGCCGCCACCCAATGGGCGCGATCTCACCATCCGCTTAGGCATGACGCACCTCCCAGCTCATCAGGTTGCGGCGTACCACCGCCGCCGACGCTTCGCGCGCCGATTCCACTTCGTGGCGCACATGCGCGAGCAAATCACGCAGCTCCGATGCTGCGGGTTCGGCCAAAGTGTTCGGCATGTCGAACATTCGCAGTTGCCGACCCAGGGCTGCCAGCTGCGCGCCCACCGCCTTGATCAAGTCCAGCTCCCGCGGCGGCAGCACGTCCGAGGCGCACACGTGGTTGTGGATGAGAAGCGCCAGGTACGTGCCGGTTCTCATGCCCCGCGCGCCAGCGCGCTCTGCTGCACGCGTGCGATCGCCATGACGAAGGCGCAGCGTGATGCGGTCCTCGGATGCAGTGTCCGTCTCGGCGCCGCACACATCGGCAGGCGGCTCCGAAGTCACTGCGCCTGGAGGGTTGGAACGCAGCACTTCGTCGACGAGTTTGGAGAGCAGGCCCGCCTCGGTGAGCTGATGACGCGCGGCCAGCTCGGCGAATCTCGCCTTCACATCGGGAGGCAACCGCATCGAGATCACGACGGATCGAGGGGCGTTGGCCATCACGGACACCACGGGTGTAAACAATGTCTGACGCCAGTCTATCCTGCCCTCAACACCGCACAAGGACTCTGCGTTCGGCATGTCGAACATTCGTATTGAGGTCTTCGACCAGCGCCGCCGAGCCGCGACGCGCGAGTGGCGCCGCTACCCGATGAGGCGCCTCACCCCCTTCCCGTGTTCGGTGTGCCGAACACATGGCGCAGACGGCGCGGCCACCTACGCAAAGGCCTGCCATCCTCGATGGCAGGCCCACAATCCTGGCACGCACCCTTCAGCTTCGCATTCGTCGCCCGGTCTTCTTCCGTTCTGCTCGCTCGAGCGCCACGCGCTGCTTCACCGCTGCGTATTAGCACCACGCCAGGTCGACCGTTTCGCGTGAACGCAGCCCCTTGGCGCGCAGTTCGATCACGCCGCCGACGATCGTCACCATCACGGCCCGCAGTCCTCGCTCGCGCACCATGGCCGTGCTTTCACGGGTCACCGGCTTGAACGACTTCGTCGCCATCAAGCGCTCCAGCGCGCCGCGAGCTTGCGGGCGAGTTCGACATGCCGCTCTCCGCTTCCGACAGATGCCCGGCGATTTCGGCGAGATCCTGGTCCGGCACGTGCCGTTGCCGTGCCTGCTCGACCCCGAGCACGGCCAGTTGCAGGAGCTCCTCGCATTCGCGCGTGCGCCGCGCGAGGCAATGGCCCTCGAAGCGCGACAGCGGCTCGGACGCCGCCTGCAATGGCGCCGCGCTATCGACCGTGTTTACCGGACGCATGATGACCTCGCTCGTCGGAGGCCTCGCCACGTGCCTGCGGTGGCGCGCCCAGTTCCCGCGTCGGCTCGCCGTCCAGCTGCACCGGCGTGAGTTCGCGCGTGCTCCCGATCCCCGCGATGACTGGAGGCGTCGGCTGAAAGCGCGCGGCGAAGGCCGGGGTGATCGGTCTGGAGAGCGTTGAGAAGGCGCCAGGGGCTGTCCTGCCGACCGTCACGAGGGTCACTGCCGCCACCACGACGCCGACCGTGCCGCCGATGATGACCTTGTGTATGGTTTTCATGAAAAATCTCCTTGGGAAAGTTCGGCGATCGATGTGCCGCGTGCCGCCGGGCTGTCCAGCGGCACGCAAGGGCGATCACTCGTCGATGTCAGTGGTGGTCCGTTCCGACGGCGCGAGCACGCGCAGCGGCTTGGGCAGCCAGCGCGTGCCTTCCAGCTTGCTGGCGCAGTACGCGACGGCTTGCGGCTTCTTCATGCCGGCCACCGCCTTGCTGCAGTCGGCGCCGGTCGCCTCCATCACCGCTTCCAGCGCCTTGGCCTTGCTGACGCTGCCGAGATAGTGGGTGGCGGACGGCACCCACCAGTCGGCCATGTCGATGCCGAGCGCCTCGGCCAGCGCGTCGCTGTGATCGAAGCTGCGCTCGCGGCCCGTGACAGCGTTGAAGCTACGGGCTGTGCAATACGCCAGCAACTCCATCAGGGTGGCGTCGGGCTGCGCCAGCAGCCAGCGAAACAGCATCTCGGGCGAACCCGGCAGGCGGTCGCCCCAATGCGACTCGGCCTCGCCCAGCAGTGTGGCGGCGGGACTGGCGGCATAGTCGCTCGCGTCCTCGGACAGCGCATGATCGCCGGTCACGCTGGCGGTAACCTTGACCACGTTGTTGCCCCGCCCATAGAGGCCGAATACCGTCTCGGCCATCCGGTGCACCAGGGCCACCAGGGCCGCCCTCGGGTTCTGCATCAGCGCCGCCTGGATCGCAGCCGTGCGGTGCGCCGTCAGGTCGCGCATCAGCTTCTCGCTGAACTCCGCGCGAGCCGGCGTTGCAGTATCAGGCATGGTTCCAGCCGCACCATCATCGCGTGCGGAAGGCATCGCCTTGCGGTCCTCGGGGCGCACCAGTCCGCGATCGATCGCGACCTCGCCGCGATGGTTGAGCCGCACCAGCGCCCCGGCACGCCTCATCTGCTCGGGCGTCCATTGCCGCAGCCCGTCGCGCACGGCAGCGAGTTTCTCTTCGACGCAGTCCAGCGCCTCGCACAACCGTTGCTCGATCAGTTCGAAGTCCTCGGCATCCGGGTCGCCTTCGTCCTGGTGCTTGTCGTAGGCCTGGGCCTGCGCGCGCTGTTCGGCCTCCAGCTGCTCGATGACCTGGGCCTCCTCGGCGGTCGGCTCGCGCTCGTCTTGTGCCTCCCGTCCGTAGCCGCGCAGCGTTGCGCTGTCGGTGTCCAGCGCGCAGTCGACCCAGGACCACCCCTCGGCCTGCACCGCCGCCGCTGCGCCGCGCAGCTTGTCCATGGCGAGGCCCAGCAGCAGGGTCGGGTTGTCCAGGAAGATGCTGCACAGGTCTTCGGTCGAGGCGAACAGGTCGCGCCGTACCGTGCCGCCCGCGGCCTCGTAGGCGTCGAGCCCGACGAAGCGTGCGAGCTTGCTGTCCGCGCAGCAGGCCTCGGCCATGATGGCCTGGCGAATCCGGTAGGCGCTGCGGTCGTAGCTGGACAGGCTCTCCCAGACCGCCTGTTGTGCCGCGTGATCCTCGGTCAGCGCCAGGGCCTGCAACTGGTCCGGCTCGATCTCGTTCGCTCGGTACATCGCGATGAAGCGGGGTGCGAGGCGCGCCAGTCGGAGCCGCCGCTCCACCGTCAGCGCTGACACCCCGAAGCGCCCGGCCACCTGGGTCACCGACAGGCCGCCGTGCTCGACCAGTCGTCGGAACGCCTCCATCTGGTCGGCCGGGTGCATCGGTTCGCGGCCCGAGTTCTCGGCCAGCGACACCTGCAGCGCCAGCGCCGGATCGTGGACCTTGCACTCCACCGGCTGCGAGGCGTGCCATTTGCCTTGCTCGACCAGCAGCCGCATGGCACGCAGGCGCCGGCCGCCGGCCACCACCGCGAAGTGCCCGTCGGGCAGCGCCACCACGCTCAGGCGATTCAGCAGGCCCTGCGCCTCGATCAGCGCCGCCAGTTCAGCGAGGCCCTGCTCGCCCGCGACTTGCCGCACGTTGGCATCGCTGAGCTCCAGCCGGTCCAGCGGCACCAGCACATCCTCGCCTGGCGCTGGCGCCGGCGCCAGCGCACCTTCGTCCTTCACTGCCTCGCTCGGCTGCTCAGCTGCATGCCCTGCTGCCGCCCTGCCCTTTGCAAGCTTCTGCCGCTTGCTCGCGGCCTTGCTCGCCGTCCTGTCCTTGTCGATGACCGTCATGTCTGTATTCCTTCCGATGAAGTTGGGTTGAAGAGATGCCGGGTTCCTAGATTCCGAGCCCCTTGTGAAAGGGTTGCTGCACGCATCGGCCTCCTACCCGGAGCTGGCCGCCGTTTTCCTGAGTTCTTCGCCCGGTGGACGGGCGCGACCGAGGGGACGGGGGAGCAAGGGGGAAGCATTCGTAACGCGTGAGCTACAAGGGCTTCCCCATGAGTCAAGCGCGTTTGCTCCCCGACCATGCGCCGGTGAGAAACTAGAGTTACGGAGTCAAAGGTCCGCTGCTTTCGCGGTTCGCGGCAATCGTGGAACCAAGGTGCGGACTGGCGACGCTACAAACGGCCATTCATGCAGCGCGTTCGCTGCGGGCCCTGATGAAAGACGCGCGCGAGGGCCTCATTCGTTATGCGAGGACGGCACTTACCGCCTCCACGCGTTACTCAGGCACTCCCCGCGCAGGTCCAACCTTGCTTCATCACTATGAGCCGTCAAGCGGCGGTGAAAATCAAACTTGGCGCAGATTCAGGTTCGAAGGTTTGGTTCGAATGCTCAAGCCGCTGCCGACCCAGGTCATGCTGGCATTGCGAACTTCTCTCCTCGAGACAGAACGGCCCACGCCATGCGGGCATTCTTGGCAGCGATGGCCACGATCGCTCGCCAGTAGCCGCGACGCTCGGCAAGCGTGATGGCCCATCGGCTCACTCCATCCGTCTTGCCCTTGGCTATGTTGAGCATGGATCGGGCTCCCAGTACCAGCAACGATCGCATGTACCCATCCCCCGCCTTCGTGATGTGCCCGAGTCGTGTCTTCCCACCCGAGCTGTACTGACTCGGCACCAGGCCGAGCCAGGCTGCGAACTGACGACCGTTCTTGAAGTCATGCCCGTTCCCGATCATGGCCAGCATCGCGGTGGCGGTGGTCTTGCCAACCCCACTCAGGCGCATCAGCTGCTGAGCGCGACTGTCTTCGCTGGCGATCTGCGCGATATACCGGTCGTACAGAGCGATTCGATCGTCCAGGCGGCTCAGCTCGCTGAGCAAATCGCCGATGACGGTATTGCTCCAGCCGGG
>NZ_BAABGJ010000029.1:0-9847 GCF_039541515.1 Variovorax defluvii | reverse complement strand
GCACCTGCACCTGCACCTGCACCTGCACCTGCACCCGCACCGGCACCGGCACCGGCACCCGCACCGGCACCCGCACCCGCACCCGCACCGGCACCCGCACCGGCACCCGCACCCGCACCCGCACCGGCACCCGCACCGGCACCGGCACCCGCACCTGCGCCCGCACCGGCACCAGCACCCGCACCAGCACCCGCACCTGCACCGGCACCTGCACCTGCACCTGCACCTGCACCTGCACCTGCACCTGCACCTGCACCCGCACCTGCACCCGCACCTGCACCTGCACCTGCACCGGCACCTGCACCGGCACCTGCACCTGCACCTGCACCGGCACCTGCACCTGCACCGGCACCTGCACCTGCACCGGCACCTGCACCGGCGCCTGGTACGCTGCTTGCCCCGGAAGGCGGCACCTTCACCGTGTCGAGTCCGACGGTGGTCAAGTACGGCGTCGATACGCGCTGGATCACGAAAACCGTGAGCGGCACGGTGAGCTGCACGAACGCCTACTTCGGCACCGATCCGGCGCCCTACACGGTGAAGTCCTGCAGAGCCGGCTGAGCGAGCCGGCATTTCGGGCCTGGTTGACGCTATGAGCGCATAGCGTCAACAGGACTATTCGAGGCTGGGCTCGGTCCGTTCCTCGGCTCGCGTCGCCACCCGGGGTTCCGAAGCCGCCTCCGCAATCGCCAGCAGCGCCGCCGCCGTGCGCTGCGCCGCGCCGCGGTTCGCGCTGGCGAAGACCTGCGCGGCCTCGGCCATGGCATCGCGGCGCTCGGGGTTCTCGACCAGCTTCAGCGCCGCCGTCACCGCATGCTCCATGTCGGGCGCGCGCTGCGAGGCACCGGCTGCGAGCGACAGCTCGGCTGCCTCGGCGAAGTTGTAGGTCGACGGCCCCATGATCACCGGGCAGCCGCAAGCGGCCGCCTCGATCAGGTTCTGCCCGCCGAGCGGCTCGAAGCTGCCGCCCAGCAGGGCCACGTCCGCGAGGCCGTAGTACAGCGCCATCTCGCCGAGCGAATCACCGAGCCAGATCTCCGACTCTGCCGGCGCGCCGGCCGCGCTGCGCCGGGCGCAGGCGAAGCCCTTGGACTCGATCAGCGCGGCCACTTCGTCGAAACGTTGCGGATGGCGCGGCACGATCATCCACTGAACGTCGTGCACGCGCCTGGCGATGGACTGCACCGCGTCCTGCTCCGGCGGCACCGGCGACAGCGCGCCGAAGCGCTTGAGCACGTCCAGCAGCTGCGCCTCCTCCCCGTCGCGCGAGCTGGCCAGCATGACGACCGGCCGCGGCAACTGGCCGCGCAAGCGAGCCGCGGTCGCGAGCTGGCGCGCGTCCGGCGTGGCATCGAACTTGAGGTTGCCGTAGACGCCTTCGACCTTGGCGCCGAGCGAGACGAGGCGGTGCGAATCCGCCTCCGTCTGCGCCCACACCGCCGTCAGCGACGAATAGGCCGGCCGCGCCAGCCAGCCCAGGCGCTCGGCCGAGGCCAGCGAGTTCTCGTTCAGCCGCGCATTGGCCAGCACCAGCGGAATGCCGCGCTCGGCGCAGGCCGCCGTGAGCTCGGGCCAGACCTCGGTCTCCATCAGCACGCCGATGCGCGGCTGGAAGCGGTCGAGGAAGCTGGCCACGGCGGACGGTGCGTCCCAGGGCTGCCAGACCTGCAGATCGCCCTCTTCCAGCAGCTTGGCACCCTCCTCGCGGCCGGTGGCGGTGCCGTGGGTGAGCAGGATGGGGATGCCGGGGTATTGGCGCCGCAGCTCGGCGATCAGGATGCCCGCGGCCCGCGCCTCGCCCAGCGAGACCGCGTGCACCCAGCACCAGCCGGTGCCCGAGGCGGACTCGTCATAGACACCGAAGCGCTCCTCGACCGCATGGGCATAGCCAGGCTCGGCCACCGCGCGGCGGCGCAGCTTGCGACGTACCAGCGGTTGGGCCAAGGTGGTGAAAGCGCCGTACAGGCGCAAAAGCAACGAGCGCACTTTTTGAAGTTCAGTGGAGATTCGGGGAACACCGCGCAACCGGCTTTGCCCGGCCGCTGGTGTTGCCCCCGGCGAGGGGATTGGCGGACCACACGAAGTGGGGAAGCCTGCGGGAGAGCGTCATCAATGCGCTGCTTCGGCCAAGGTGGCGTCAGGCTTGACGCCCTTGAGCAGGGCGAGGAATTCGTGCTGGATACGGTCGAGCGCTTCCTGCGTCTGGCCCTCGAAGCGCAACACCAGCACCGGCGTGGTGTTGGACGCGCGGATCAGCCCGAAGCCGTCCGGCCAGTCCACGCGCAGCCCGTCGATGGTCGAGACCTTCGCCGGCGCGTCGAATTTCGCGCTGCCCACCAGCTTGTCGACCAGTGCATGCGGCTCGCCCTCGGCGCACTTCACGTTGAGCTCGGGCGTGGAGAAACTGGTCGGCAGCGCATTCAGCGTGTCGCTGGCATTGGGCGTCTTGCTCAGGATCTCCAGCAGGCGGCAGCCGGCATAGGTGCCGTCGTCGAAGCCGAACCAGCGCTCCTTGAAGAAGATGTGGCCGCTCATCTCGCCGCCCAGCGGCGAATCGATCTCCTTCATCTTCGCCTTGATGAGCGAGTGGCCGGTCTTGTAGATCAGCGGTTTGCCGCCCGCGGCCTCGATGGCTGGGCCCAGGCGCTGCGAGCATTTCACGTCGTAGACGATCGCGCCGCCGGGCACCCGCGACAGCACGTCCTGCGAGAACAGCACCATCTGGCGGTCGGGGAAGATGTTCTGCCCGTCCTTGGTGACGATGCCCAGGCGGTCGCCGTCGCCGTCGAAGGCCAGGCCCAGCTCGGCGTCGCCGGCGGCCAGCGCCGCGATCAGGTCTTTCAGGTTCTCGGGCTTGCTCGGATCGGGATGGTGGTTGGGAAAGTCGCCGTCCACCTCGCTGTAGAGCTCGGTCACCTCGCAGCCGATGGCGCGCAGGATGGCCGGTGCCGAGGCCCCCGCGATGCCGTTGCCGGAATCGACCACGATCTTGATCGGCCGCGCCAGCTTGATGTCGCCCACGATGCGCTGCGTGTAAGCCTCCATCACATCCACCTTGCGTACGCTGCCGCCGGGGGCGAGCTGGGCGCTGCCGTCTTCCATCACGCGGCGCAATCCCTGGATCTCGTCACCGTAGATGGCGCGGCCGGCCAGCACCATCTTGAAGCCGTTGTAGTCCTTGGGGTTGTGGCTGCCGGTGACCTGGATGCCGCTGCGTGCCAGCGTGTGGGCGGCGAAATAAAGCATCGGCGTGGTGACCGCGCCGACGTCGATGACCTCGATGCCGGTCGCCACCAGTCCGCGGATCAGCGCCTCCGAGAGCGCCGGACCCGAAAGGCGCCCATCGCGCCCGACCGCCACCGCTTTCTCGCCGGCCGCGCGGGCCGCGCTGCCGAAGGCCCTGCCGAGCGCCTCGGCGACATCGGCGTCCAGCGTGGTCGGCACGACGCCACGGATGTCATAGGCCTTGAAGATCGATGGGCTGAGCTGCATGAGCGTCCTTGGCAGAGGGTTGGAGTCGTTCGGAAAATGAACACGATTGTAGGCATGCGCCTTTCGTGCCAGATGTCCGGAAATGGCTACTCCTGGAAGGCCCGGTTCGTATCATTGGACGCATGTCCCCCGCCGCCGTCGCCCCCGCCGAGCTCGAAAGCGACGCCTGCTACCTGGCCATGAAGGCACATGACGCGCGCTTCGACGGCGCCTTCTTCACCGGCGTGACCTCCACCGGCGTCTACTGCCGGCCGGTCTGCCGCGTGAAGCTGCCGCGGCGCGAGAACTGCCGCTTCTTCCGGCACGCGGCCCAGGCCGAGGCCGCGGGCTTCCGACCCTGCCTGCGCTGCCGCCCCGAACTGGCGCCGCGGGCCGCGAGCTGGTCCACGGAGGATGCCTCCCGCATCCTCGCCCTGCAGGCCGCCCGGCTGATCGACGAACCCGACGCCTGGGACGACGAAGGCCCGGGCGCCGCGCGCCTCGCCACGCGGCTGGGCGTGAGCGACCGGCACCTGCGCCGCATCTTCGAGGCGCAGTTCGGCGTTTCGCCGCTGCAGTACCTGCAGACGCGCCGCCTGCTGGCCGCCAAGCAGTTGATCGCCGACACCCGCCTGCCGATGACACAGGTGGCACTGGCCAGCGGCTTCGCCAGCGTGCGGCGCTTCAACGCGGCCTTCGTCTCGCACTACGGGCTCAACCCGAGCGCGCTGCGGCGTGCCGGGCCCGCCACCGGAGGCCGGGCGGGCGCTGCCGTCGAAGTGCGCCTGGGTTTGCGCCCACCCTACGACGCCGAAGCGATGCTCGGCTTCTTCGCGCGCCGGGCCCTGGGCGGGCTTGAAACTGCCGCGCCGGCCGGCGGCAAGCCGCAACTCTCGCGCACCCTGCGCGTGGCACAGGGCGAAAAGATCCATGCCGGCTGGCTGAGCCTGCGCTTCGACGGCGCGCGAGAGCAATGGCGGCTGCAGGTGGGCGATTCGCTCGCCACGGTGCTGCCCACCGTGATCAGCCGCGTGCGCGCCATGCTCGATCTGGACGCCGATCCGATGGCGATCAATGCCACGCTGCATGCCAGCTTCCCTCAAGGCGACGGGCTGCGCGTGCCGGGCACGGTGGACGGCTTCGAGCTCGCCGTGCGCGCGGTGCTGGGCCAGCAGGTCACCGTGGCTGCCGCCCGAACCCTCGGCACGCGCCTGGTGCAGGCCTTGGGGGAGCCCATCGGCACGCCCATTGCCGGACTGGAGCGCCTGTTCCCCACGCCGGCCGCCCTGGCTGGCGCGAGCGGGGACCTGCTGGGCGGTCTCGGCATCGTGCGGCAGCGGCAGGCCGCCCTGTCGGCACTGGCGCACGCGGTGCTGGAAGGGCGCCTCGCCCTGCACGCCGGCGCCGACCTGGCCGCCACGCTCGCAGCCCTGCAGGCCCTGCCCGGCATCGGCGACTGGACCGCGCAGTACATCGCGATGCGCGCGCTGCGCTGGCCCGACGCCTTCCCGGCGGGCGACGTGGCGCTGCAGAAGGCGCTGCGCGTCTCGTCGGCGCGTGCGGCCGCCGACGCTTCGCAGGCCTGGCGGCCGTGGCGCAGCTACGCGGTGCTGCGGGCGTGGCACAGTCCACTTCCGGCCGGCAAGACGCAGGCCGTCCCCGACGGCGCACCAGCCGAGACCCTCTCATGAACTTCAAGAAATCCCCCATCCGCTGCACCCGCATCGACAGCGTCCTCGGCAGCATCGTGCTGGCGGCCACCGGGCATGGCCTGGCCGGCGCCTGGTTCGAACGGCAACGCCACTGGCCCGACACGCGAGGCTGGCGGCCCGACGACGCACACCCCGTGATGCGCGAGGCAGCCGCCCAACTGACCGACTACTTCGCCGGGCGGCGACGGCATTTCGACCTGCCGCTGGACCTGTCGCACGGCACCGCCTTCCAGCAGGCGGTCTGGCAGGCGCTGCTGGCGATCCCGATGGGCCGCACCACCAGCTATGGCGCGCTCAGCAAGAACATCGGCAACCCCGCCGCCGTGCGCGCCGTCGGCGCGGCGGTGGGCCGCAACCCGATCAGCGTGATCGTGCCCTGCCACCGCGTGCTGGGCACCGACGGCTCGCTGACCGGCTATGCAGGCGGGCTCGCACGCAAGAGCGCGCTGCTGTCGCTGGAAGGCGTGCGGCAAGTCCGCCAGCTCGCTGCCGCGGCGAGCCCGGCGGAGGTGGCCCGATGAACGAAGGCGAATGCGGCGCGGAGGTCCGCCCTTGCGCCCCTCTGCCGGCGGCCCTGCCTGCGCGCCCGGCCGGCAAGGCCTGGCTGGTGGACTTGATCCTGCTGGGTGCCCTGTGGGGCGCATCCTTCCTGTTCATGCGCATCGCCGCGGCCGAATTCGGCGCGTTGCCGGCAGCGGCCGTGCGGGTCGGGATCGCCATGCTGTTCCTGCTTCCGCTGCTGCTGATGCGCAGGCAATGGTCCAGCTTCAGGCAGTATTGGAAGCCGGCGCTGGGAATCGGCGTGCTCAATTCCGGCCTGCCATTCGCCTTGTTCTGCTTCGCGCTGCTGAGCATCAACAGCGGCCTCGGTGCCGTCCTCAACGCGACCGTGCCGATGTTCGGCGCACTGGTGGCCTGGGGTTTCTTTGGCGAAAGGCCGGACCGTTCGCGCAGCCTGGGCCTGGTGATCGGCTTCGCCGGCGTTGCCCTGCTGGCGGGCCGCAGTGCCGGCTTCCACTCCGGCGCGGACGAAACGGCGGCACGCTGGGCCATCGCCGCCTGCCTTGCAGCCTGCATCTGCTATGCCTTCGCGGCGAGCTTGACCCGCAAGTACCTTACCGGCGCACCGCCACTGGCCACCGCGACCGGCAGCCAGATCGGCGCCACGCTCGCGCTCGCGCTGCCGGCCCTGTGGCTGTGGCCGGCACGCACGCCCAGCACCAAGGCCTGGCTCGCGCTCGTCGCCCTGGGCGTCGCCTGCACGGGGCTCGCCTACATCCTGTTCTTCCGCCTGATCGAACGCGCCGGCCCGGCCCGCGCGCTCACCGTGACCTTCCTGGTCCCGGTGTTCGCGCTCTTCTACGGCGCCGTCCTGCTCGGCGAGGAAATCACGCAGTGGATGCTGGTGTGCGCGGTGGTCATCGTCTGCGGCGTCGCGCTCTCGACCGGCATGGTCAAGCTGGGCCGGCGGCCGCGCGCGTCGGCGTAGCACCGGTCCACCCGGCCTCCGGCAGCCGCCGCACGCCTCAGATCGCGCCCGCCACCAGGTTGACCGACAGCGCCAGCACCAGCATGTTGAACGCGAAGGACAGCACACTGTGCACGAGCGTGATGCGCCGCATTTCGCGAGAGCGCACCTGCACGTCCGACACCTGCGAACACATGCCGATCACGAAGGCGTAGTAGAGAAAGTCGAAGTAGTCCGGCGCCTGTCTGCCGGGAAAGTCCAGGCCCGGGTGCCGCGCTCCATCGGCCTGGTAGAAGCGATGCGCATAGTGGAATCCGTAGATGGTGTGGATCATCAGCCACGCGCCCGCGAGCGCCAGCAGCCCGAGCGCGATGTGGCCGGCGCGCTGCGCTCCGGTCAACGATCCGCTGCGCCCGAGCAGCACCGTGATCGCCGCCACGCTTGCAACGACCACCGCCACCATGGTGGCCAGGATCAGCGCGCTGGGCTGGTCCAGCGACTGCGCCCGCGCCCGGGTGCCGTCGGCATCCGAGCATTCGGCGAGCCACCACGCCAGCAGCAGGTAGACGGCCGCGCCGCAGCACCAGCCCAGCAGGCCGCGCGTCGCGCCATCGAGCGGCCAGGGCAGCAATCCCACGGTGACCCCCACGACCGCGCCCAGCAGCAGCCGCTGCCAGCCGATCATCCACGTGAAGGGAATGCGCATGCCCGGCACTGTAGCGTCCGGCGACAATAGCGGCCCCCATGACGACGAAGTACCGATTCCGCTGGCGCCCCCTGCTGGCCACCGCCTTCAGCCTTTACACCCTCGCCCATGCGGCCTCCCCTGCCCCGGCCCGCGTCCCCGACACCATCGAACAGCGCGCGGCCGCCTGCATCGCCTGCCACGGGCGCGAAGGCGCCAGCACCAATGCCGGCTACTTCCCCCGTCTGGCCGGCAAGCCCGAGGAATACCTCTACAACCAGTTGCTGAGCTTTCGCGACGGCCGCCGCTTCAACAGCGACATGGCCTACATGGTGCGTCACCTCTCCGACAGCTACCTGCGCGAACTCGCCCGCTACTTCGCGGAGCTCGACCTGTCCTACCCGCCGCCGCCCACGCGCACCGACGCCTCGGAGCAGACCCTCGCGCGCGGCAAGGCCCTGGTGTTCGAGGGCGACCCGTCGCGCCGCATTCCGGCCTGTGCCGCCTGCCACGGCGAAGCACTGACCGGCATCGCGCCTGCCATCCCCTCGCTGCTCGGCCTGCCGCGCCTGTACCTCGCCTCGCAGCTGGGCGACTGGCTCAACAACGGCCGCCACGCACTCGCGCCCGACTGCATGGCGGAGGTGGGCCGCAGGCTGGACACGGGCGACATCAACGCGGTGGCCAGCTGGCTCGCGCTGCAGCCGGTGCCCGCCGATCCCAAGCCCGCGCCTGCGCCCGCGAAGGGACTGCCGATGCCATGCAGCGCGATGGGGAAGTGACATGCGGCGCCTCCTCTACACCCTGATCGCCCTGGCCGCCCTCCTGGTGCTGGCCGCGCTCGGCCTGGTCGCCCTCAACCTGCGCGGCGAGGACCCCCTGCCCGAAACGCCGGCGGCCTTCACGTCCACGCCCGCCCTGGTGGAGCGCGGCCGCTACCTGGCGCTGGCCGGCAACTGCGCCGGCTGCCACACGGCGCGCGGCGGTGCGCCCTATGCCGGCGGCATCGGGATCGCCACGCCCTTCGGCACCGTCTTCGCGAGCAACCTCACGCCGCACGAGGAGGCCGGCATCGGCCGCTGGAGCCCCGCGCATTTCTGGCGCGCGCTGCACAACGGACGCTCGAAGGACGGGCGACTGCTCTACCCCGCCTTTCCCTACCCCAGCTTCACGCACATCACGCGCGAGGACTCGGACGCGATCTACGCCTACCTGCGCACCGTGCCCGCTGCAGCGACGCCGAACGCGCCGCACCGGCTGCGCTTCCCCTACGACACCCAGGCCGCGCTCGCGGTGTGGCGTGCGCTCTTCTTCACGCCGGGCACCTTCACGCCCGACGCGTCGAAGACGGCCGAATGGAACCGCGGCGCCTACCTGGTCGAAGGCCTGGGCCATTGCATCGCCTGCCATGGCACGCGCAACGTGCTCGGCGCGACGGAAGAGAAGCTGGGCCTCGGCGGAGGACTGATCCCGGTGGAGAACTGGTATGCGCCCTCGCTGAGTTCCAAGCACGAGGCCGGCGTGTCCGACTGGGACACGCAGCACGTCGTCGCGCTGCTGAAGACCGGCACCTCGCCGCGCGGCTCCGTCATGGGGCCGATGGCCGACGTGGTCTACGGCAGCACGCAGCACCTGAGCGACGCCGACCTGCAGGCCATGGCCGTCTTCCTCAAGCAACTGCCCGAGTCGTCGCCGAAGCGCGATGCCTCGGCCTCGCCGGCGCGCCGGGATGCCGGCGTGATGGCGCGCGGCGCGAAGATCTACGACCAGCAATGCGCCTACTGCCACGGCGATGCGGGCCAGGGTGCGCAAGGGGCCTACCCGCCGCTGGCCGGCAACCGCGCCGTGCTCATGGATTCGCCCGCCAACCTGGTGCAGGTGCTTCGGCATGGCGGCTTCCTCCCGGCCACCGCCGGCAACCCCCGGCCCTACGGCATGCCGCCCTTCGGGCACGTGCTGGACGACGATGGCATCGCCACGGTGCTGACCTACATCCGCGGTGCCTGGGGCAACGACGCGCCGGCGGTGTCGCGCGCGCAGATCCTGCGGCCGTCCTGAGTCACCTTCAGAACCCCGCGTGGAGGTTGAAGCCGAGCGTCAGCCCGGCAGTCCGATAGCCTTCCGGCTGGCGGATGGGCGCGCCGGTGAAGAAGTCATAGCTCAGCCTGCTCCACTGGCCTCGTACGCCGGCCACGGCGCCGGTCAGGCTGCGGCCGGCCAGGGCGACGGTCGAAGGTCCGCTGACGCGGCCGTGGTCCATGCCCACATAGAGCTCGGCGCCGCTCTGGCCCATGGCCCAGCCGATGTCGCTGCGGATGAGCCATCCGCGCTCGCCCAGCAGGTTTGTCTCGCCGTCGAAGCCGCGCACCGTGTAGCGCCCGCCGATGGCGAAGCGGTCCTGGGGGGACAGTGGCGTACGGTTCCGCTGGGCCCGGACCAGGCCCGAATAGCGCAGCTTCTGGCCGCCGAGCGTGAAAGGCGCGTTGAGGCTGATGTCGGCGGTGTAGAGCT
>NZ_BAABGJ010000028.1:0-59206 GCF_039541515.1 Variovorax defluvii | reverse complement strand
GGACTCGCGGCCTTGCCAAGCGCTGGGCCGCTGAATGTCACCATTGCCTTGCCGGAAGGCTACGTACGGACCTTCAGTCGCACCTCCATCACCGGAGCCTACAGAACCAACAGAACCGAGAGAAGGATCTCTACCACCCAGATGTGGTGTTCAGGAACAAAGCGCTCTTCGGAAAAAGCTGGGGGCAATGAATGAGCTTTGCGCACCTAATCCTTGAGCGTCAGTCCGACAGCGTCAACCTTGCGACCTATCTGGTCATGTCGATTGACTTCAACCCGGAGCGAGAGTGGAAGCCTATTGGCAAACTCAAGCTTCACAAGTCGGAGAAGACCTTTACGTTTGAACCCCTCAACGAATGGGTGACCGAGGGGATCACCGTATCGCCCCAGGACCCTTCTACAGAGGAAGAGATGAGAGGCAGTGGTGAATATTGGATGGCGTGGCGAGGCCGAATTCGTGCGTGGGCTCTGCGCATGATCGAGCAAGAGCATTTCCCAGAGGCCTACCCTTCCTGACCTCTTCCGTTCAAAACGGTAAAGCGTCCGTGAAAGTGGGTCAACTTCAAGACCAGATCCGGATGGAATGGTGGCCCAAGCGATTGGGCCAGGGCTTTCTGTAGTTGGCGTCGGCTGCGCACTAACACAGGGGTGTCGGCAGGCCGTGTTGGATACATTCCAGAGCTGCGGGAGAGGTCTTGCCACGATCAAGGATTGGCTCTTTTCCGAGGGGGTAAAAAAACCAGATCCAGCGTCGAGTGGTGAACTCGACCCTGCCGATGGACAGCGGCGAGTTGACGAAAGCCGGGCGGGCTCAACAGAAGCACGGAGACCGAGCAGCCAGTGCCTTCGACCATGCAAAGGGAACTCCAGCCGATAAGAATCAGCAGGGGCAGAGAACGGTTGACGGTATCGTCAACTCGCCAACCCGCATAGACGAGCCGAACCATCGTGGCGGAACCGACGTTCGTGAAAGCCAAGGTGGTCGTGGCGCGCGGTTCGACCAAACTGGGAAGTTCACGGGATTCATCGAGCCGAGGAGGCCATGACTATGAAAAGCCAAGGTTGGGATTTGGTGGTACTAAGCGAGCCGGACTATGAGCATCTGGTCGCAGAGTTGCACTTCAATGGTCAGCTACTGTTACTTCTTGACCGCGAGCAAGGGCGCGACAGTCTCTGCGTAGCCTTCCCGGATCGCTCAGGGCAACTCGGCCATCGCATTCCGCTCGACGAGTTCATCGAGAGAGTTAAAGAGGCGGCGGCTGACCTCAAACGCTGACAGGCAGAGAAGCAGGACTTCGCGTTCATGTAGGACCCTGCTCGCCGAGATGGTTGGGCCAACAGCGCGGGCAGCACCAACTACATCTACCTGCCCACCGCGAACGGCCCGATGCCGAACGCCGCGGTGATCGACATTGAAGTAGTCGTTGAGCCAAACGGCAGTATCGTGACAGGATATCCAACCAATGTACCGAGGAACCCGAGATGACGTTGCGGACGCACCATCGACTTCTCAAGATAAAGCTGCATGAACTATTGGCTGCGCAGAGAACCGACAAGTGTTGACGACCGAGGCGGAAGCCGTCGTCCGCGAGCTATTGGCCATGATGGATTTGAGGGACTCGCCGGCGCATCAATTTTTGAGTCAAAGGCAGCAGACTTGACTTCGTCAGCCCCAGAACCACTAAGCCGGTAGCTCCCCTGCGCTACCAAGATCACGTGCCCGACCCGGCCTCGCCGGCGACACCCTCGCCGACAATGGCCGCAGTCGGCACCCATTCCACAACCACATACGCAAGGGAAATCAATGCTGGACACCTTCATCACCTGGGCTCAGCACATCCAATCCCACACCGCTGGACCCAGTCTGAAAATCCAGCTCACCGAGAACGAAGAGCCCGAGAACCGCTCGGCCCGCCTGGACTTCGATGCGCCATTCGCCATCGCACGCATCACGTTCTGGAACAGTGGCGACTACGATACCGAGGTCATCGCCCGTGAAACCAGGCGACCTACTCGGGCTTCGGACTCATCGACGAAGGGCGAGATCTCTCGCATCTCTTTGCACCGGTATTCAGGGCTCTCCGTGTCGATGTGCCCTCTGGTCCATTGAAACACTGAAGTCGGCTGGTGCTGTCCACCCGACACGGGCATGCAACCCCGCGCCGCAAAGGACCCTCGAAATATCAGTCTTGGCGATGCAATGTGTCCGAATGCTCTTGCGAGCTAACGGAGAGTGAACTTTCTTCGTGTCTGGTGTGCATTGTCTCGTTTGCCTATGATCCGCGCCCACCGATGACGTGAGGGCGTTCGGCCGGCACCCTTCCTCGCCGGACTGCGCCGCCGCGTTCCACAACCACATACGCAAGGAAATCAAATGCTGGACACCTTCATCGCCTGGGCTCAACGCATCCAAGCCCAAACCGCCGGACCCAGCTTGAAAATCCAGCTCACCGAGAACGACGAGCCCGAGAACCGCTCGGCCCGCCTGAACTTCGATGCGCCGTTCGCCATCGCACGCATCACGTTCTGGAACAGTGGCGACTACGACGCCGAGGTCAGCGCCCGTGAAACGGGGCGAGTGACCTACTCGGGCTTCGGACTCATCGACGAAGGGCGAGATCTCTCGCATCTCTTTGCGCCAGTATTCAGGGCGCTCCGTGTCGATCCGCCATAACGGCCAGCCCGGTGCGAGGCCGCGTCAGCGCCTCAACCCATGACCCCCGAAGCCTCCTGATCCGCATCAGGCACCACGACTCAGGCCGACACCCCCGCCATATCCGGCATCCCCCGCTGCGACGCATGCCACACCAGGTACCGTGCCTCCGCCACCTCGATCGCCTTGAACAGCAGCACCCCCAGCAGGCAAAGCAGCGCCAGCGCCACGAACACCGTCGAGGTGTCGAAGCTGCCCTGCGCCACCAGGATCACGTGCCCGAGCCCGGCCTCGCCCGCGACGAACTCGCCCACGATGGTGCCGACCAATGCGAAGGAAATGCCGACCTTCATCCCCGCGAAGAGGCTGGGCAGCGCATTCGGAAAGCGGATCTTCCACAGCGTCTTGGCCCGTGAGGCGTGATTGACGCGCGCCATGTCGAGCATGTCCGGATCGGTCGAACGAAGCCCCAGCACGGTGTCGATCAGGATCGGGAAGATCGCGATCAGCATCGCGATGGCCACCTTCGGCATCACGCCCGTGCCCATCCAGATGACGAACAGTGGCGCCAGCGCCACCTTCGGCACCGCGTTCAGCGCCACCAGCAGCGAGTAGAGCGTGCGGTCCAGGAAGCGCGAATACACGATGCCGATGGCCGCCGCCACGCCCAGCACCAGCGCGAGCGCAAAGCCGTAGAGCGTGGTGCGCAGCGTGTCCAGGCTCTGCAGCAGCAGATAGCCGGGCTGCGACAGGAACTGCGCGAGGATCTTCGTCGGTGCCGGCAGCAGGAACTCGCGGATGCCGATCGCGCGCACGCAGGCTTCCCAGATCGCGAGGATCACCAGCAGGGTGAGCATGGCCTGGCGGCTGCGCTCGGTGCGGGTCCAGAGGGTCTTCATGAATTCAGCTTTCCGTCACGTCATTGCGTGACCAAGTGCGAATCAAAGTCTGCAGCTGGGTCGGGGAACACCGCGGAACCGGCTTTGCCGGGCCGCTGGTGTTGCCCCCGGAGAGGGGGGTGGCGGACCACACGAAGTGGGGGAGCCTGGGGGAGAGCTTCATGTGATTCCGATCTGACGGAAGGTGTCCCGGATGCGCGCGACGTACGCCGCGAACTCCGCCGTCTCGCGCACCTGCAAACCGCGCGGCCGCTCGATCTCGATCGGCACGATGTCCGCGACGCGCCCCGGCCCGCGCGCCATCATCACCACCCGGCTGCCGAGGAACACCGCCTCGGTGATCGAATGCGTGATGAAAACCACCGTCTTCTTCGTTGCGAGCCAGGTCCGCTGCAACTCGGCATTGAGCTCGTCGCGCGTGAAGGGGTCGAGCGCGCCGAAGGGCTCGTCCATCAGCAGCAGCTGCGGGTCGAGCAGCATCGCCCGGCAGATGGAGACGCGCTGGCGCATGCCGCCGGACAGCTCGCGCGGGTAACGGTCCAGAAAGGCCGACAGGCCGAACAGGCCCAGCAGCTCGCGCGCGCGGGCTTCGTGCTGGCGACGGTCCAGGTCGTGGAACTCGGCCGCGACCAGCACGTTGTCGAGGATGTTGCGCCATTCGAGCAGCAGGTCGCGCTGGAACACCACGCCCATGTCGTCGGGCGGCTCCGTGATCGCCTTGCCTTGCAGCGCCAGCCTGCCGCTGCTGATCGGCTCCAGCCCCGCGATGCAGCGCATCAGGGTGCTCTTGCCGCAGCCGCTGGGGCCGACGATGCAGACGAACTCGCCTTCGCGGATGTGCAGGTCGATGTCCTGCAGCGCGTGGATGGGCTTGCGCTCGGAGCGGTAGATCTTGTTGAGCTTGCCGATCTCGAGGAAAGCGGGCGGGACGGCGACGTCCCCGGTGGCGGCGGCCGGCACGTCAGACGGCAAGTAGCGCATTGGTGTAGTACTCCGAAGGCTTGTGGCCGGGCTTGATCTGGCCGGTCTGCTCCATCGACTGGATCGCCGCGGCCCAGTCGCTGTCGTACTGCATGCCGATCGGGCGGCCCTTGCCGGTGGGGCTTTCGAAGAAGCTGCGGTAGGCGGTGATCTGCCCGCGCATCACGTCGGGGTCGACCTTGGCGTTGGGCCGCTGGGCGACGATGGCGCTCACGGCTTCCTCGATGTGCCCGTCGTAGATGTAGCGCCAGGCCTGCACCTGAACCTGCACGAACTTCGCGAGCGCCTCGCGCTTGGCCTCCGCCAGCTTCGGCGTCACGGCCAGCCCGTAGCTCGGGAAGCTGATGCCGCTGTCGCCCAGCAGCAGGGCCGAGGCCTTGCGCGTCTTCATGACCATCGGCTGGCCGAAGGGCGCCTGCGACATGAAGCCGTCGGCGTTGCCCGAGGCGTAGGTGGAGATCATCGCGCTGGGCGCGACCATCACCAGGTTGATGCTGCTCTTGCTCATGCCGTTGGCCTTGAGGAAGGGCTCGATGAAGGGCGCCCACGGGCTGGTAGTGAAACAGACGATCTTCTTCCCGGCCAGGTCCTTGGGCGCCTTGATGCCCTGCGTCTCGTCCATCAACACGGCCAGGTCGCCGGTGCGCGCGAAGCCGGCGATGGAGACGAGGTCGAGGCCGTTCTCCTTGGCCACCGCCATGGTGCCGAGCGCGACCTGGCCGATGTCGGCCTGGCCCGCCGCGAGGAGTTGCAGCGTGTTGATGGTGCCGGTGCCGTCCTGGATCTCGACGTCCAGCCCCTGGGCCTTGAACAGCCCCTTCTGCTGGGCAAGGTGCATGGCGCCGTGCATGCCCCAGGGCGAGAAGTCCAGGCGCACGCGCAGTTTCTCCGCGCCTTGTGCATGGGCAGTCCGGCTGGCGAGGGAAAGGGCGGGCATCGCCAGCAGGGCGGCCAGGCCGGTGTTCAAGGTACGTCGCTTCATGGTGTTACTCCGTTGGGGTGGTTCGGGGTTTGTCGTCGATGCATCGTCAGTGCAGGGCGGCCCGGCGAAGGGCCTCGGTCGCGGCGACATCGGCGCGGCCGGTGTGCGCATCCACGACCACCCGGTAGTGCTCGCGAGCGTATGCGGCGCTGAGCTTGTGGTTCCAGACATCGCGCTCGATGTCTTCGATGGGCCGCGCGAGCGGGTCGCCGAAGCCACCGCCGCCGGGCTGGATGTGGGTCACCTGGTCATTCAATGCAATCTGCATGCCCACCTTGCTCGGCAACGATTCGACCGTGTCGCCGCGCGTGAGCAAGTTGACGGCCGGCTTGGCGGGCATGCCGCCTTCGAGGCCGTAGGGCTGGAACTTCATGCGGTCCGCGCGAAGCTGCAACAGCACGTTGTCGGCCAGCACGCGGTAGCTGCGGCGAATGCCGAGACCGCCGCGGAAGCGGCCGGCGCCGCAGGTGTCGGCCTCGAGCTCGTAGGCCTCGACGCGCACGGGGTGCTGGGCCTCCAGCGTTTCGACCGGCGTGTTCGACAGGTTCTGCGATGCGTTGGTGATGGCCTCGATGCCGTCGGCATGCGGCCGTGCGCCCCAGGCGCCGCAGATCATGTCCACGATGATGTAAGGCTTGCCATCGGGGTGCTGGCCGGAGAGGCACACGACCGTGTTACCGCCTTCGCCGGCCGCCGGGATGCGGTCGGGCACCACCTGCGCCAGCGCGCCCAGCATGGCGTCGAACACGCGGTAGCCGGTGAGGGCGCGCGCCGCCACGGCCGCCGGCTGGCGCGGGTTGAGCACCGTGCCCTCGGGCACCTCGATCTTCACGCAGCGGAACACGCCGGCATTGTTCGGCACGTCGCCCTTGAGCGCGCAGCGCACGCTGAGGTAGGTGCACGACTGCGTGTAGGAGCGCGTCGAGTTGATGGCCGCGCGCACCTGCGGCGAGGAGCCGGCGTAGTCGACGCTGACGTGGTCCTCGTGCACCGTGAGGGCCACGCGGATCGGGATCGCCTCGCCGGAGAGTCCGTCGTCGTCGATGAAGTCCTCGAAGGTGAAGGTGCCCTTGGGCCAGGTGCGGATCTCGGCGCGCGTGAGGCGCTCGGCGTAGTCGAGCAGTTCGGCCAGGTAGGCGCGTGCCGGTTCGCGCTGGTAGCGGTCGAACAGGCCGGTCAGTTCGCGCACGCCCACCTGGCAGGCGGCGTACTGCGCGCGCAGGTCGCCGAGCACGCGGTCGGGCACACGCACGTTCTGGGCGATCAGGCGCTCCAGGGTCTCGTTGACCTGGCCGGCTTCGTAGAGCTTCATCACCGGGATGCGCAGGCCTTCCTGGTAGATCTCGGTCGAGTCGCTCGCGTTCGAGCCCGGCACGCGGCCGCCCACGTCGGTGTGGTGGCAGATCACGACGCACCAGCCTTCGAGCTGCCCGCGGTAGAAGAAGGGCACGAACATGAAGATGTCGGGCAGGTGCATGCCGCCTTCGTAGGGGTCGTTGACGATCACCGCGTCGCCGGGCGCGAGGCGGTCGCCGTAGCGCGCCTGCACGGCCGCCATGGCTTCGGGAATGGCACCCAGGTGCAGGGCGATGGTTTTGGCCTGGGCGACCATCTGGCCATGGCGGTCGCAGATCGCGGCGGAGTAGTCCATCACGTCCTTGACGATCTCGGAGCGCGCCGTGCGCAGCACGGTGTAGGCGATCTCGTCGACGATGGCGTCCATCGCGTTCTTGATCACCGCGAAGGTGATCGGGTCGATCTGCTGCGTGCTCATTCGGGCTGCTCCTGGAGGTCGATGATGATGTTGCCCACGCGGTCGGCGCGCGCGCTGCAGCGCGGCGGGACCACGATGGTGGTGTCGTAGCTTTCGATGATCAGCGGCCCCTGCACCGGCTCCGCGGACAGCGCGGCGCGGGGCATGACGCGGGTCGGCACGGGCGCCTCGCCGGCGGCGAAGCTGACCGGCCGCGTGCCGGCCGTGCCCTGGAGCGCGGTGGCGTCGACGCGGCAGGCGCCGAAGTCCAGCCGCTGGCGGCTGCGGCCGCGGGCGGAGACGCGCAGGTTCACCAGCTCCAGTGGCTCGTCGCTGCTGTAGCCGAAGGTCTGGTGGTACAAGGCCTGGAAGTCGCGGGTCAGTTGCCCGATCGTCGCCGCATCGATCTGCGCGGAACGCAGCGGCACGGTGAGCTCGGAGCTCTGGCCCAGGTAGCGCAGGTCGGCGGCGAGCACTGCGCTCGCATCGTCGGGCCCGTAGCCTTCGGAGGCCAGCACGGTACAGCCCTTGTCGGTCAGCGCGTTGCCGATGGCGGCCAGCTCGGCGGGCGGGCAGTCGGCCAGCGGGCGCAGCACGGCCTTCACGAAGTTGTGCTCGGCGTCGGCCGAGAGCATGCCGGCCGAGCAGAACACGCCGGCCATGATGGGCGCGATGACGCGGCGGATGCCCAGAAGGCGTGCCACCGCCACGGCATGCAGCGGGCCGCCGCCGCCGAAGGCGATCATCGACATGTCGCGCGGATCTCGGCCGCGCTCCACCGTCACGGCGCGGATCGCGCGTGCCATGTTGACGTTCGCCACCTGTCGGATGCCGTGCGCGGCCGCCAGCAGGTCCAGGCCGAGCGGCTCGGCCACGTGGCGCAGGATGGCGGCTTTCGACAACCCGGGCTTCACCGCGAGGCTGCCGCCGGCGAGCGCCTCGGGGTTCAGGTAGCCGAGCACCATGTTCGCGTCGGTCACCGTCGGCCGCTCGTTGCCGTTGCCGTAGCAGGCCGGGCCGGGACTCGCGCCGGCGGATTCGGGGCCGACGCAGAGCAGGCCGCCGGCGTCGATCCATGCGATGGAGCCGCCGCCCGCGCCGACCTCGGCGATGTCGATCGCAGGCACCTTGAGCACGTAGCCGCCGCCCTTGACGAAGCGGCTGGGCGCGCTGATGCCGTCGCGGAACTCGTACTCGTTGGTGAGCGAAGGCTCGCCCTGGGTGATGATGGACGCCTTGGCGGTGGTGCCGCCCATGTCGAAGACGATCAGGTCGGCGTCTCCGCCGAGCGCGCCGATCCGCGCCGCCCCCGCCACGCCGCCGGCCGGGCCGGAGGCCACGGCGAAGACCGGCTTGTCGCTGGCCGAGCCGATGCCCATCATGCCGCCGTTGGAGGCCATCACCTGCAGCGAGGCATGCACGCCCATGCGCTCCAGGTCGGTCTTGAGGCGCGCGAGGTAGGTCCGCATGGCGGGCAGGATGTAGGCGTTGACCACCGTGGTGCTGGTGCGCTCGTACTCCTTGATCTCCGGCAGCACCTCGCACGAGACGCTGAGCAGCAGCTGCGGGAAGCGCTGCTCCAGCAGCGCCTTGGCGGCCAGCTCGTGCGCCGGATTGATGTAGCTGTTGAGAAAGCAGATGGCGATCGATTCGACGCCCTCGTCGACCAGCTGCTGCGCCTCGGCGAGCAGCTGCGCCTTGTCCAGCGGCGCGACCACGCGGCCCTGTGCGTCGATGCGCTCGCGCACGCCCCGCCGCCAGCGGCGCGTGGCCAGCGGCTCGGGCTTGGACCAGCCCAGGTCGAACATGGTGGGCGTGCGGATGCGGCCGATCTCCAGCACGTCGCGGAAGCCCTCGGTGGTCAGCACGCCGGTGCGCGCGCCTACCTTCTGCAGGATGGTGTTGGACGCCGTGGTGGTGCCGTGCACGATCTCGGTGATGTCGCCGGCGCGGATGCCGGCCTGCGCGATCAGCTTGCCCAGGCCGCTCGTGATGGCCTCGCCGAGGTCGTGCGGCGTGGTCGAGGTCTTGTTCACGAAGAGCCGCCCGTCGGGCATGGCCAACACGATGTCGGTGAAGGTGCCCCCGATGTCGCACCCCACCCGGACGCCCTGGGGCGCACTGTTTCCTGAGTTCATCACCACTCCGATTTCACGCAAGCCTTGCGGCTGGTTGATAATGCACCGAGCCATTCACTAACTAACTGGCTAGTACAACTT
The DNA here is from genome assembly GCF_039541515.1 of Variovorax defluvii. NCBI lineage: Bacteria > Pseudomonadati > Pseudomonadota > Betaproteobacteria > Burkholderiales > Comamonadaceae > Variovorax > Variovorax defluvii. The sequence continues at coordinate 49,720 of NZ_BAABGJ010000028.1, read as the reverse complement.
GAGGCGAAATATAGGAACCCTCGCGGCGCTTGTCAACGCCGCGTTTTTCCAGGGCGGCCGGCCCGGCCGGCCGGGACTGCGAGCAGACAGGAGATTCGAATGACGCTTGTAAACTCCGCCCGGCGGGCGACGCGCCCCCCAACGACTGGTGAACCCATGACAGAGAGTCCCCCGGCCGCGGCGGCCAGGCGCAGGCCGCGCAACGCGCAGGCCACGCGCGATCGCATCCTCCGCATCGCGAGCAAGGAGTTCGCGGCGCGTGGCTACGACGGCGCGCGCATCGATGCGATCGTGGCCCGCTGCAAGATCAGCAAGAACCTGGTCTACCACTACTTCGCGAGCAAGGAAGCCCTGTTCCTGGAGGTGATGGAGCGGGCCTACGGCGCCATGCGCGAGCGGCAGAACGAGCTGGCGCTCACGGGCGAGGACCCGGTGCACGACATGCGCGAGCTGGTGCTCAAGACCACGCAGCACTTCATCGACCAGCCCGACTTCCTGCTGCTGCTGTCGACCGAGAACCTGCACAAGGCGGTGCACATCCGCAAGTCGAAGCGCATCTCGGCGATGTTCAATCCGCTGCGCAACCTGCTGGCGGAGGTGCTGGAGAAGGGCAAGGAAAAGGGCGTGTTCCGGCAGGACGCGGACTGGGTCGATCTCTACGTCTCGATCTCGGGGCTCGGCTCGTACTTCGTCACCAACCGCTACACGCTCTCCTACGTGCTCGACGTCGACCTGGGCGCGCCGGAGCGCGTGGCGCGGCGGCCGGCCCTGGTGGCGGACATGGTGATCAGCTATCTCTGCGACACCGGCGGGGGCCGGGGCCAGCCGCACGACTGAAGCGCTGGCACCGCATGTACGTCGGCCACTTCGCCATCGGCCTGGCCCTCAAGGCGCGCCACCCGGAAGTCCCTGCCTTGCCGCTGGTGCTCGGTGCAGGCTTCCTGGACATCCTCAACGGCCTCTTCATCGTTCTGGGCTGGGACCGCGTGGCGCCGGATCTGCGCGCCGGGCCTTACCTGTTTTTCGATCTGCGCTTCATCGACTGGGACCACTCGCTGCTGGCCGCGCTCGTGTGGTCCGCGCTGTGGGGCGCGTTCTTCCTGCGCAGCAGGCGGGTCGCGGTGCTGGGCTTCGTCGCCGCCTTCTCTCACTTCATCGCGGACTGGCCTGTGCACAACGACGACCTGGCGCTGTACCCCTATGCCGAAGCCCACGTGGGCTACGGGCTGTGGGGCAAGCTGGGCACCGCGTCGTGGGTGCTGGAAGGCGTCCTGGCCGCGGCCCTGATGGCCTTCGCATGGACCGCCGCCGCCCGCCGCGGGGTCAGCCTGCTCTGGCCCGCGGTCGTGCTGGCCGTGCTGTTCGCGAGCCTGTCGCCCTGGCTCTCGCCGATGAAGTACGCCGCGGGGCTGGACGAACCGTGGGCGCATCGGCTGCACGGCACGCTGGTCTGCCTCGGCTTCCTCGTGCCCGGGGCCCTGCTCACCTGGCTCGTGGGCCGGCAGGAGCGCGGAGGGTGACCGGTCAGGGGCCGCGCAGCGGCGACCGAGCCTGTCCGGCTCGCAGCGGTGGCAGCGCTTGCACACGCCGATCGTCGACCGGCGCCGTCAGGATCAACTGGCGCATCTGGGCCGCGATGGTCGCGCCCAGCGCCTTCGCGCCCTCCGGCCCCGCGAACGACGCCTGGCCGAAGCTGATCCTCGCGACCACGTCGTGGTAGCGCGGCAGCGCCACCTGCAAGGCGGCGGCGAGCTTCTCCTTGTCGCGCGCGGTGCGGCGCAACAGTGTGAGCGGATGCCGCTGCGCATCGGCCGAAATGACATGGCTCACCAGCGCCGGCACGAAGCGCGTCTGCGGCGCCAGGCGCGCGAACAAGGTGTAGCTGCTCGACCAGTTCTGCAGCGACGCCACGGCCCGCTGCGGACCGAAGACCGCGGGATCGGGCTCGATGTCGCCCGCGGGAAAGGTGAGCAGCGCACCGCCTTCCTGCAGATGCCGTGCAGCGGCGCGCATCACGGCCATGCGCCCGCCCGGCTCGTCCGGCAGGAAGATGAGTTGCCGCGCGACGTGGGGCAGGGCGCGCAGGAAGGGGCGGTCCGAAGCGATCACCCGCAGGTCGGGACGGGCGGCGAGGCAGGAGAAGAGGGCGACCGTGTCGGTCATGCCCGGGTGGTTGGCCAGGATCATCACGGGGCCCTGGGTCGGCACCTGCTCCAGGCCCGCGCTGACGACGCCGGCCGTCATCCGGTCCACCAGCCACGCGCTGCCCTGCGCGAGGCCCTGCGCACCGACGCGGCTGTCGAACTCGTTCGCCGTCCGGGCGAAGCGGCGTGCGGCCGGCACGAACAGGCGGCGCAGCGGCGTGCGGCGCAGGCGCAGCAGGCCGATCGCGTCGAGCAGGTCGACCAGATTGACTTCGGTCAGTGTCTCGATCAGCGGTGACGGGGACGCTGTGGCGTTCATCTGCCGAATCCGCCGACGAAGGGGCGGGGCTGTTGCGACGGCATCCATTCTTCCAAAGAACGGCGCCCGACAGAAACCCGCCCCTTGATGTCGCGCGACCCGCGCATGACAAGGGGCTCGCCGCCAACTTTCGTTCGCGCGGAGAGCCCCCGCGGTCCCGGAGTGCCCGATGGGTGTTGCCGCGACCGTGAATTGATTGTGGGCCTGCGGCGCCGCCGTGCAAATCAGCCGAGTGTCATAGATCGAGTGGGAAGCGGCTGACCTCCGCTGCGGACCGGCGTCCTCATCGTTTCGGAATCGACAAGGGCGTGACCTCGACGGGGGCGAGCCCATCTTCCCGCGACAGGCCGATCTCCCGTGCCGTGGCGGGCGAGAGGTCGACGATGCGGCCCTTCACGAACGGGCCCCGATCCTGGATGGTGATCACCGCGCTGCGTCCGGTCTCCAGGTTGGTCACGCGGGCGGTGCTGCCCAGGGGCAGCGTCTTGTGGGCGGCGTTGTTGTCGCTGGGGTCCATGCGGGTGCCGTCCGCCATCTTGCGGCCGGCGAACTTGTCGGCATAGAAGGAGGCCGTGCCGACCTGTTTGCCGTGGGTCCGATCCTCATCGGTCTCGGCTTTGGCCGACGGCTTCGATTCCCGCTTCTCCGTCGGCGATGCTGACGGCTTTGCCGGCGCGGCGCTCGTCGGGCGCCCATCCGGTTGTGCGCCTCGCGCAGCCGGCTCATGCGCCGTGGGCGTGACGAGGGCGCAGCCCGAGAGCGCGCCTGCAATGCATAGCGAGAAGATCGTGAAGCGAGGGGAAGAGGGCAGCGCCAGCTTGCGGATCATGGTGGCTCCATGGAAAGGCAGGGGGGTGGGCTGCCGAGAAGCATCGCCTGAGCGGTGCATGCGGCATGTCGGACACCTGCGGCTCCGCGTGGCAGATCGCGCCGGCATCGCGTCGCCTGGGGCTTCGCACGCCCGGTCGGAGCCGCGCCGCCGCTCACTGCTGGGACAATGGTTCGATGCAAACTGCATCGCACTCGCTGTGGACCCCGTTGCGCCTGCCCGCGTTCCGGGGCCTGTGGACCGGCAGCGCCATCTACTTCACCGGCAATGCCATGCAGGTCATGGCGGCATCGTGGCTCATGGTGGAGCTCACCGGCTCGTCCTTCCTCGCGGCGCTGGTGCAGACCGCCGTGTTCCTGCCCATGTTCCTGCTGGCGCTGCCGGCCGGTGTGCTGGCCGACACCAACGACCGGCGACGGCTGATCCTGAAGTCGCTGGGCGTCCAGGCCGCGATCGTCCTCGTGCTGTCCCTGCTCGCGCTGGCGGGCTGGGCGGGGCCGGCCACCCTGCTGCTGTTCACCTTTGCCGCCGGCTGCTGCACCGCACTGCTGTCACCGGCGTGGAACACCAGCGTGGCGGATGCCGTGCCGCGCGAGGACATGCCCCAGGCCATCACGGCCATGTCGATCGCATGGAACAGTGCGCGTGCGCTGGGCCCGTCGATCGCCGGCTTCGTGTTCGCGTGGCTCGGCGCGGGCTGGGTCTTCGTGCTCGCGCTGGCGAGCGCGCTGGTGATGATGCAGACCGTGCGCCGCTGGCCACCCGCGCCGCATGCGCAGTCGCGGCTGCCCGCCGAGCGCCTCTGGAGCGGGACCATCGCAGGCCTTCGCTACGCCCGGCACTCGCCGGTGATCCTGGCCCAACTTCTGCGCACCGTGGCCTACAGCGGCACCGGCTCCGCGTTGTGGGCGCTGTTGCCGGCCATCGCGTCACAGCAGCTCCAGCTGGGCGCCACGGGTTTCGGCTTTCTCATGGGCTGCCTGGGCACCGGCGCGGTGGCGGCCGGCCTGGTGCTGGGCAGGCTGCGTGCGCGCCTGGGCCTGGAGCGCCTCGTCGCCCTGGGTTGCATGCTGTTCGCGGCCGTGATGCTCATCGCCGCCTTCGTGCGCGTGCCCACCGTGGTCTTCGCGGCGCTGGCCATCGGCGGCGCGGCGTGGATGGCGGTCATGGCCACCTTCAACACCGCGACGCAGTCCAGCGCGCCGCCGTGGGTGCGCTCGCGGGCCGTGGCACTCCACACGGTCAGCGCGCTGGGCTCCTTCGCGATCGGCTCGGCCTTCTGGGGTGCGGTGTCCGGCGTCACCGGGCTGGGCGTCGCGCTCAGCATCGCCGCACTCGCCATGGTGGGCGGCGTATTCCTCGCCCGCTGGCTGCCGCTGCGCATGGGCGCCGAGCCGGAGGTCACGCCGGTCGCACTGTGGGAGGATCTTTTCATCAAGGAGCAGCCGCTGCCGGACGACGGGCCGGTGTCGGTGGAGATCGGCTACCGCATCCGCCCCGGCGAAGCCGAGGCGTTCCTGAACGCGGTGATCCAGCTGCGTGCCTCGCGGCGCCGCGACGGTGCCACGCTGTGGCGCGTGTACCGCGATCTGGCGGACCCGTCGCGCTATGTGGAGCGGTTCATCGTGGCCTCCTGGGCCGACTACCTCCATCAGCGCGCCCGGGCCACGCTGGCGGACCAGGAGGTGGAGGCACGCGTACGGATGTTCCTGCGCGAAGGCGAGGGCGTGACGATGCAGCACTACATTGCCGAGCGATGAGGGCGGGCCTTCGAGCTGCCCCCGTTGCGCCTGGTCAGTGACCGCGACGACTTCGGGGTATTCATCGTTACCGCGGTCGCGCGCAGCGCCACAATCGCGCAATGGCTCTGCCCCGCAATCTGGAGACGTTGTCGGCTGTCCTGCGCGCCGACGGGCCGGTGGCGGCCCTTGCATACCTGAACGAAGGCGTGCCGCACCGCTACAGCGCGGTCTATCGCTTCGCAGGCCTGAAGCTTCAGAACGTCATTCTTCACGACAAGCTGGGTGACAGGCGGCCCCAGTACCTGGCGACGGTCCCGTTCGACCAGAGCTTCTGCCAGTACGTTCGCCGAGACAGCGCGTTCCGGACCGACGATTCGACGGCCGACCCGCGGCTGGAGGGCCACCCGTACCAGGGGGTGGTGGTCTCCTATCACAGTGTGCCGCTGGTGAGCGAGGCCGGTGTGCTGTGGGGCACGCTGAGCCATTTCGACATGGCACCGCTGCCGCTCGCCGACGACGAGTTCGAGCTTTTGCAGGGGGCGGCCAGGCTGCTGCCAGGCTATCTCGTGGAGCCCTGAACCCCCGGGGCGCTCAAGCCCCTTCGATGATCCGCAGATCCCTCTCGGCACCGTCGCCCAGCGCTGCCAGTGCGGCCTGGTAGGCGGGGCTGTCGTGCACGGCCAGGGCTTGCTCGACGCTGTCGAACTCGATCAGCACCGTGCGTTCGGCCAGGCCGTGCTCGTAAACCTTGGCGGGCAGGCCGCGCGCCAGGAAGCGGCCGCCGCCGCCGGTGATGGCCGGGCCGGCCAGTTGTGCGTAGGCCGCGAGTTTGTCGGCATCCTTGATGGCGCGGTACGCGCTGACCCAATAGGCTTTTGCCATGCGATTCTCCTTGTTGAGCGGGGCAATATAACTGCGGCTGCTCGTGGCCGCCTGCGCCCGACATGCGCGGCATCGCGCGACTGCAGCGGCCTTGCGCGCCTATCCCGTCGCATCCGACGCGACCGGCACCACCGACACGCCATGGCTCCCCAATGCCAGCCGCGTCTCGGCGCCGGGCGCCAGCGGCCGCGACAGATCGGGCGACACGGCGAACACCGGCCCCAGCGGCGTGTCGAAGGTGTACTCGAAGCAGTTGCCCAGATACGAGGCCTTGCGCACCACCGCCTCGATCCCGACGGCCGCGCCGATCTGCCAGGCCTCGGGTCGCACCGCGACCTTCACCACGCCGGAATACATCTCGTGCCGCGTGGACAAGGTCAAGGGGCCGAGCGACACCCGGCCGCCCGGTTCGACCATGGCCGGAAACACCATCGCCTCGCCCATGAAGCCCGCGACGAACTCGCTCTCGGGCGAACCGTACAGCGTCGCGGGGCTGCCGCGTTGCGCGATCACGCCATGGTCCATCACGATGATCTGGTCGCTGACGGCCAGCGCCTCGCTCTGGTCGTGCGTGACGTAGGCCACGGTCAGGCCCAGGCGCTGCTGCAGCGACCGGATCTCTTCGCGCATCTCGCGTCGCAGGCGCGCATCGAGGTTCGACAGCGGCTCATCGAAGAGCAGCACCGCCGGCTCGAGCACCAGCGCACGCGCGAGGGCCACGCGCTGCTGCTGCCCGCCGGACAGTTCGCTGGGCAGCCGCTCGTCGAAATCGACCAGGCCCACGCCGCGCAGTGCCTCCCGCGCCCGCGCCCGCGCGTCCGCCTTGTTCACGCCGCTCATGCGCAGCCCATAGGCGACGTTGGTGACGACGTCCATGTGCGGGAAGAGCGCGTAGCTCTGGAACATCATGCTCACGTTGCGCTCGCCGGGGCCCAGCGTGGTCACGTCGCGGCCGCCCATGAGGATGGTGCCGGAGGTGGGCGACTCCAGGCCCGCGATCATGCGCAGCGTGGTGGTCTTGCCGCAGCCGGAGGGGCCGAGGATCGTGGTCAGCGTCCCGGCCGGCACTTCGAAGCTGATGCCCTTGACCGCCAGCGGCGCGCTGGCGTCGCGGCCGTAGCGCTTGGTGACCGCGCGGAACTCGATGCCGTTGTTCATGTGCTCTCCGGGGATCAGGGTGCGGGCACGGCCACGGTCGGCGCAGCGGTCTTGCGCCGGCCGAGCCGCCGCTCGCCCACCAGCGCCTGGACCAGCGCGACCGCCATCGACATCAGCACCATCAGCACGGTGCAGTAGGCCAGCGCGATCCCGTAGTCGCCGTTGCCGACCCGGCCGATGATGTACGTGGTGGCCAGTTCGTTTTCCGCCGTGACCAGGAAGATCACCGCGCTCACCGTGGTCATCGCCCGCACGAAGCTGTAGACCAGTGCCGCCACCAGCGCCGGCTTGAGCAGCGGCAGCACCACGTGGCGCAGCGTCTGGAAGGTCGAGGCGCGCAGCATCAGGGAGGCCTCGTCGAGCGAGCGGTCGAGTTGCTTGAAAGCGGCGGTGCCCGCGCGCACGCCCACCGGCAGGTTGCGGAACATGAAGCACAGCACGATGATCAGCCCGGTCCCGGTCAGCTCCAGCGGCGGCACGTTGAAGGCGAGGATGTAGCTGACCCCGAGCACGGTGCCGGGAATGGCAAAGGCCAGCAGCGCGGCGAACTCGAAGGCCCCCTGGCCGCGGAACGCGTTGCGCGCCAGCAGCCACGCGATCAGCAGGCCCAGGGCGGCGGTGATCGGTGCCGAGATGCCCGCCAGCTTCAGCGTGGTGAAGAGCGAGTTCCAGGCCGTGCCCGCCCACACCAGGCCGAACTCGCTCCACTCCAGCGAGAAGGCCGTGCGGAAATGCGCAAGCGTCGGCGTGTAGTCGCGCCCCCAGGTCTGCACGAAGCCGCCGGCGAAGGCGAAGAGATACACCACCAGCGTGAACGCGATCCAGGGCAGCACCACCGCGTAGATGGTGCGCCGCACGCCATCCGGCAGCGCCATCGGGATGCCCGCGTCTCCCTTGCCGCTCACCGTGGTGAAGTTGCTGCGGCCCAGCACGCCGCGCTGGATGGCGAACACCGCGAGCGCGAAGAGCGTCAGCACCCAGGCCAGCGAGGCCGCGCGCCCCTGGTCGTACTGCGCGCCGACGATCGCGAAGAAGATGTCCGTGGACAGCACCGAGTACTGGCCGCCGACCACCACCGGGTTGCCGAAGTCCGCGATGCTTTCGATGAAGCCGACCAGGAAGGCGTTGGCCAGCCCCGGTTTGAGCAGCGGCAGCGTGACGGTGAAGAAGGCGCGCCGCCGGTCCGCGCGCAGCATCAGTGCGGCTTCTTCCAGGCTCGGCGCCACGCCCTGGACGACGCCGCGCATGATCATGAAGGCGATCGGCGTGAAGGCGAACAGCTGCGCCACCAGGATGCCGGGCAGGCCGTAGAACCACCGCGTCGGCTCGATCCCGAAGACGTTCTCGAGCAGCTGGTTGACCACGCCGGCGCGGCCGAACAGCAGGATCAGGCCGAGGCCGACGACGAAGGGCGGGGTGATGATCGGCAGCAGCGCCAGCACGCGCATCGGCGCCTGCCAGCGGCGTCCGCTGCGCTCCGCCATCAGCGCCATCGAGGTGCCGAGGAAGGTCGTGCCCGCGGCGGTGAGCAGTGCCAGCACCAGCGTGTTCCACGCGACCCCGCAACGCACGCCGCCGGCCAGGCAGCCGAGCCCCCAGACGCGCTCGGTCGCGATGCGCGCGACGAAGGCGGACAGCGAGGCGCGCCCGTCTTCGTCCAGGAAAGCCCCGCCCAGCGCCTTGCTGACGGGGTAGGCGATGAATACCGCCAGCAGCACAGCGCAGCCCAGCACTGCCGCCGACACGAACAGATCGCCCTTGAAGTAGCCCTGCCGCGCGATGCCGAAGGCGGCCAGCATCAGCAGCATCGTGAGCACCACAGAGGCACCGGCGCCCATGCCGAACTGATTGACCGGCAGCTCGCCGAACATCGTGTTGAAGCTGCCGACGCTCCAGCCGCGCGCGCCGATCAGCAGGCCCGCGCCCACGAGCAGCACCAGCCCCACGCCGCCGCCGAGTGCCAGCACGTGGCCTTGTGCCCGGCCGGGCGGCAACAGCGCGCCGAGGGCGCAGACGATCAGGCCGGCGGCACCGGCGAACAACCACGGCCGGCCCTGATAAGCCGCCTGCCATATGCCGTTGGCCGCCTCTGCCGGTCCGAACACCTGCGGGAGCACCTCGTACCAGGCGGTGTCCTGCACCGCGTACCAGGGAAGCAGCAGGTAGGCGAGGCACCCCGCCAGGATGCAGGCCCACACGGGGGCCGAGGCCGTTCGCGATCTCGCCGTGGCACGCACTCAGCGAGGCAGCGAGTTGACGTCCTTTTCCCAGCGCGCGATCAAGCGCCTGCGCTCGGCGCTGGCGCCGTACTTCGCGTAGTCGTAGTCGATGAACTTGATCTTCTTGAAATCGGGGATGCGTGGATCGAGCTTGGCGTTCACGTTGCTCGGCAACTGGAACTGCTTGTTGGCGGCGCCGAGTTCCTGCGCGGAAGGCGTCAACGCCCACTCGTAGAACTTCTTCGCGGCATCGAGGTTGCGCGCGCCCTTGATGATGCTCATCGAACCGATCTCGGCGCCGGTGCCGTCGGCGGGCGTGATGGTCTCGACCGGGAAGCCCTGCATCTTCTCGCCCGGCCCGTCGTGCACGAAGCTGATGGAGACGGCCGTCTCGCCGCGCGCGACGGCCTTGATCGGGCCGGTGCCGGAGCGCGTGTACTGGCCCACATTCCTGTGCAGCGCCTTGAGGTAGTCGAAGGCCTTGTCCTCGCCCATCAGCTGCACGAGCGTGGCGATCATCGTGTAGGCCGTGCCGCTGGAGGCCGGGTTGGCCACCTGGATGTCGCCCTTGTACTCGGGCTTGAGCAGATCGGCCCAGGTCTTGGGCACGGGCAGCTTCTTCTTGGCCAGCAGCTCGGGGTTGTAGCCGAAGCCGAGCGGACCCGAGTAGATGCCTACCGTCTTGTAGCCCGACTGTCTGGCCTGTTGCTGGGCCCAGGCGTGGAGCTGCGGCAGCGCCGCGGACTTGTACTCGAGCGTGAGGCCCTGCTCGGCGGCCTGCAGGTGCGGATCGCCGGTACCGCCGAACCAGACGTCGGTCTTGGGGTTGTCCTTCTCGGCGATGAGCTGCGCGAGCGCCTCGCCCGAGCCCTTGAGCGCCATGTTGATCTTCACGCCCGTCGTGCGGGCGTAGACCGTGGAGATGACGTTGCACCATTCCGCCTGGACGGAGCAGATCACGTTGACGGTCTGCGCGCAAGCGCCACCGGCGAAGGTGGCAAGGCAGAGTGCGGCGGCGGCCGAGCGCTGGAGTTGTTTCATCTTCTGGACATCCGGGTCACCCAGAGCGAGGCGGCGGCCTCGGCTGTGTCGATGCGGTGACGGTTTCGTGCAGCTTAGCGAGCGGGGCGGGAAGGAGGATCGGTGAAAACCATCGACGCCGGCGCCCCTCGGGTTCTGAGGGGTTGGGCAGCGCCGCCGGGCGTGCATCCGGCGGCGGTTGCGCTTTGTCAAGAGAACCCGAGGCGTCTAACGGTGTATTCGGCGCCGAAAAGGCTTCGACGGAGGCGTCCGACACGCCTGTAGGAGGGATTCCTACGTCTGTAGGACGTTGCCTACGTACACCTTTCGGGCTACCGTTAATGAAGTTTCATTAATTATGAAATGAAACCATGTCTGCGAAACGATTAATCCTATTTGCCTCGTCAACCCATTTCGACGATTGAGACGCTCCGCGCTGTGACTTTCTGCATGATTTGCGAGATTCATTGCAAAGCACGAATTTTTTGGCTCCGGGACAATGGCGACCATTCAAGAAACGATGGACGCAATAGACGACACATGAAAACTCTTGTCGCAGTGAGCAACGGCGACCCAGACCACTGAGAAGAGTACGCAAGTACTCAGCGGACCGATGAGACCCCGGTTCGACCTCTGCCGATCGGCAGGCCGTGCGGCCCCGCACGGTGCCTGCCCGCCAGCGCGGCGATAGCGCTTCCTTTTCGACGATTTCGTTCAAGTGATTTTTTGCGCCCGGCAGGGCGCGGGAATTTCTTTTTTTCTTTTTTTCGATCTGACTGGAGTTTGGTGTGAATTCACTCGACAAATGCGCACTTCTGCTGGCCGTCACGGCAGGCGCGCTCGCCGGTTGCGGCGGCGGCGGCAGCGGCGCCGGCGGTTTTCCGTTCTCTCAGGGCGCGGATGCGTCCTCCCCCGCGGCCGCTTCCGCCGCCAAGTCCGATGCGGTGACGACCGATGGCACGGTCGTGATGGTGGCCGATCAGGCCGTCGGCACCTCCTCGTCGATCGACACCGCCGCGACCCGCAAGACGGCGGCAGTAGCCAAGCCCGATGCGAGCTGGATCAAAGTGGCCGTGGAAGGCCAGAGCTTCAAGCTCTCGGCTCCGACGTCCGTGCAGTACGGCGCGAACGCCGGCTGGGTGACCAAGGAACTGTCCGGCACCGTGGTGTGCAACAACGCCACCTTCGGGCGCGATCCGGCCGAATACGTGGTCAAGGCCTGCTACACGCCGTCGGCGCCGCCGCCGCCGCCGCCCGCACCCGCTGCCGGCACCTTGCTCGCGCGGGAAGACGCCTCCTTCACCGTGCCCGCGCCGACCTTGGTGAAGTACGGTGCCGACTCGCGCTGGTTCACGCGCACCGTGACCGGGACCGCCACCTGCTCCAATGCCTTCTTCGGCGGCGACCCGGCATTCATGACCGTGAAGACCTGTGTCTCCGCCGGTGCCGCCCCGGCACCTGCTCCGGCGCCAGCGCCGGCACCGGCACCGGCACCGGCACCGGCCCCGGTAACCGCGCCCAGCGCCCCCGCTCCGGCCCCTGCCCCTGCACCTGCACCTGCACCTGCTCCGGCGCCATCCCCTGTCAGCGGCGACGTGGTCGACACCAGCGGCGCCGTCGTGCCCGGTGCCTACGAAAGCATCGCCTACAAATATGGGCAGGCCGAAGGCATCGCCTACCGCTTCGGCCCGGCGGCGACCAAGACCGGCGTGGAAACGCTGCCCCTGCGCAATGACGTGGGCGCGATCAACCACGGCCCGGGCAACGACCTGTACTACCAGCACGGCGCGGAAAACAACTCGGCGGCCAATCTCTACGTGAGCATCCACGGCGCGGCCATCGGGACGCCGGCCAGCGGCAGCTCGCTGTCGAGCGCCTTGGGCTGGTTCCAGTCGCAGGCCACCGATCGCGTGACCTTCATGCAGCGCCCGCAGCTGCTGTGGCAGGACAAGCGCCTGCTGCCCAGCGCCGTCGACGACTACTACCGCGCTGGCGTGCTGTCGCCCAACGACCCGGCCGACCTGCCGATCGTGGAAGACCGCGGCGAGAACGCGGCGGACAGCCCCTCGACCCGCCTGTCGCTGGTCGCCACGCAAGGCAGCCCGACCAAGCCGGCCACCCTCTTCACGGTGGGGACGTACACCGCGCAGAACCGCGCCAGCGTCAAGCTTGCCCTGGGCAAGGTGCCCACCGCGATCTCGGTGACCGGCGGCGGCGAGTTCGCCTTCGTGACGGTGTGGGACACCGTCAACCGCAAGGGCCAGGTCGCGGTCGTCTCGCTGGGCGGCAGCTGCGAGCGCTGCACGCTCGACGGCGCCAAGTACGACTGGTGGCACGACTGGATGGACATGGTCCACCCCGGCTTCTTCAACCAGGGCAACTACATCTTCATGAAAGTGCTGGGCTACGTCGACCTGCCGGCCAACATGAAGGCGCCGACCTCGATCAAGGTGACGACCGGCATGCATCCCTATGCGGCTGTCGTCTACGCCCCCAACGGCGCCCTGTCGGGCATGGCGAAAGAGGCCTCACCCATGGCCAACAACCGCGCCAGGCTGCTGCCGGGTGGCGAGTACTACGAGAAGTACGCCAAGGGCGGCATCGCGGTGATCGCGTCCAAGTCGGAGAAGACCGTGGCCTTCATGGACCTCGGCCCGCTCTTCAAGTACACGAACGACATGTACCTCGGCAGCGCCGCGAGCAACCTCGAGACGCAGAAGGTCGGCCTCGCGGCCAACCAGTGGCCCTACCTGCTGGCGGACCGCCCGCAGGCCGCGCCGACGATCATCAAGACCGTCACGCTCGCCGACAAGCCCACCAGCGTGCTGACGACCTCGACCTACAGCTACTGGAGCAAGGACGATCGCAAGCGCATGGCGCCGCCCAACGACATGTACTGGGAGTCGGACGCGCACTACGCCCGCGCCTGGGTGGCGACGGAGGGCGGCAAGCTGCACATCTTCTCGCTGGGTGGCTACGTGCAGGGCCCCAAGCCGGCCGCCGGCACGCCGGCGGAGATCGCCGAAGTGGGCGCCGTGACGGGCCTGGGCAACAACATCACGCACCTGGCGGCGGCCAAGGACTATGTGGACCAGGCCGATCCGATCAACACGATGCTGATCTTCACCGACCGCGCCAACCGCAAGTGGGGCTGGGTCAAGTTCGCCGCCAACGGCAACAGCGGCACCATCCTGCGCACGATGGAGGATTCGCGCGTCGACCCGATCATGGTGACCATGTCCGACAACTACTCGACCAAGGGCAACATCGTCAGCGTGGCCAACTACAGCGGCCAGAGCATCGACAACTACCGCTTCGGCGACCTGGTGTACCCGGACCGGAACTTCTGCTGGGCGCCCGGCGTGTGCCCCACGATGACCCTGCGCGGCGAGTACGCCGGCAAGCTGGCGCTGCCCTTCAAGCCCTTCGCGGTGCACTCGTCGAACGTGCCTTGAGCGGCTGAACGTTTGCGCGGATGAGTGTCGATGGCCCCAGCTTCGGCTGGGGCCATTCTTGTTTGGGCGATGCGAATTCGGCACGTCCACGATACGCAGGCACCTTGATGCAGATCGTGGAATTCGCGGCCCCGATGGCTAGACTGGAATCGCGTCTCACCCATTCCTGGAGGTTCCATGGACAACACGACGATGACCGCGCAATGGCATGCCGAGCATGTGGGCTTCTCTCGGCTTCTGGATCTGCTCGAGGACCAGCTCGCCCGCTTTCGCGAAGGGGAAAGCCCGGATCTGCCGCTGATGCTCGAGATCGTCTCGTACCTGCGGGAATACGGAGACAGCTTCCACCATCCGCGCGAGGATGCCGCGTTCGAATGCCTGGTGGCACGCGACCCGACGCTGCGCCTGCCGATCAACAGGTTGCTGCAGGAGCACCGGGTCATCGCTTTCGCCGGCGATGAACTGGCGGCACGATTGAATCAGGTCATCGGCGATGCCGTGGTCCTGCGCGCGACCGTGGAGGCAGCGGCAGCGCTCTACCTTGCCTACTACCGCAATCATCTGTCGACCGAGGAAAGGCTGATCCTGCCGCGCGCGGCGGTGCTGCTGACGGAACAGGACCGGGAGACCGTTGCCCGGGCCGCCCCGGCAGGCCCGGATCCCCTGTTCGGCGCCGCGCCGACTGCGACCTACCGCAGGCTGCGCGAACTGATGGCCGCACGGCCGGAGGATGGCGCCCACAGAGACTGATACATCGGCGGGGTTCCGGTGCTTGATCTGGATCAAGCGAACGCTCGATGCGGGGCGGACAATGCGGCGGCCGCAAGCCACATGTTTCGCAATGAACAGACCCCGGCAATGGACCCTTGGCGCCAAGCTGGCCTTGGTCGCCACGCCGTTCCTGCTCGCCACGCTGTGCGCCATCGCCACCCTGGTCTACATGTCCTGGCAGATCGAGGGCGGCGCCGCCGCCGTCAACGAAGCCGGGCGCATGCGCATGCAGGCCTATCGGATGGTCCTGTCGGCGCGCGCGGCCGATTCGCAGGCACTGTCGCGGCAGGTGGCGGAGTTCGAGCGCAGTCTGCAACTGCTGCGCGGCGGCGATGCCGAACGGCCGCTGTTCGTGCCCTGGGACGACACCGTGCGCGAACGCTTCGCCCGGGTCGAGCGCAGCTGGGTCGACTTCCACGCACAGCTGCTCGATTCGCCGTCACCTCGCAGCGCCGGCACGGACGGCCTGGGCACCGGTGCCGGCGCGTTCACGGCGGCGATCGACGCGCTGGTCTCCGGCATCGAGGCCCGGCTGTCGCGGTGGACGGCACTGATGCACCTGCTGCAGGTCGCGATGATCGGCGTGTCGCTGATCGGCGCGGCGGTGCTGGTGCACACCGGCTACCGCTTCGTGCTGGAACCGCTGGGCCTGCTGGAGCGCGCGATTCATCGCCTCCAGGGCGGCGATCTCGGCGCCCGCGTCGCGCACACCAGCACGGACGAGTTCGCCACCCTGGCGGGCGGCTTCAACGACATGGCCGGACAACTGCAGTCCATGTACCGCGACCTCGAGAGCCGGGTGCGGTGCAAGACGGCTCAGCTGGAGGAAGAGCGCGGCCGGCTGGAATGCCTGTACGAGGTCACGACGCTGGCGGCCCAGGCCTCGACGCTGGATGAACTGGCGCGCGGGTTCACTCGCAGCATCGCCGGCATCGCACATGCCGATGGCGTCGCCCTGCGCTGGTCGGACGAGGGGAACCGCCGGTACCTGATGCTGGCCTCGCAGGGCCTGCCGCAGGCGATGACCGACGCCGAACAGTGCATCGCGGCCGGCGACTGCCATTGCGGCGCGGTGCACAAGCCGGCGCGCGCGCGCGTGATACCGATCCGCGACATGCAGGCCATGCGCATGCAGCATTGCGCGCAGGCCGGTTTCGAAACCGTGGTCTCGGTGCCCATCCGGCTGCATGAGCGGCTGATGGGGGAGGTCGACCTGTTCTTCCATGCCCGGGTCACCATCTCCGAGGCCGAGCGCTCCCTGCTGGAGTCGCTCACCGTCCATCTCGCCGGCGCCATGGAGAACCTCCGGCTCAATTCACTCGGCCTGGAGGCCGCGATTTCCCAGGAGCGCGGCCTGCTCGCGCGCGAGCTGCACGACTCGATCGCGCAGTCGCTCGCGTTCCTGAAGATCCAGGTCCAGCTGATGCGGGATGCGCTCGCGGCCGGCGACGACACGCAGGTCCGGCACGTGCTCGGGGAGATCGACATCGGCGTGCGCGAGAGCTACGGCGACGTGCGCGAGCTGCTGATGCATTTCCGCACCCGCGCCAGCAGCGAGGACATCGAGCCGGCGCTGCTCACGACGCTGCGCAAGTTCGAGCACCACAGCGGCCTGAAGGCCAGCCTCCGAATGGCCGGCCAGGGACTGCCGCTGCTTCCGGACACCCAGATCCAGGTGCTGCACATCGTGCAGGAGGCGCTGTCGAACGTCCGCAAGCACGCCCGGGCCAGCCGGGTGTGGCTGGACGTGCAGCAGACGCCGCAGTGGAGACTCGAGGTACGCGACGACGGTCTCGGCCTTCCTGAAGGCGATGGCGCAGCCGATGAGACGCACGTGGGTTTGCGCATCATGGCCGAGCGTGCGGAACGTCTGGGCGCGCAGCTCGAAGTGCTGTCTTCGCCCGGGCGGGGCACCTCGGTCGTCCTGACCCTGCCGATGCCGCCCGGCACCGGCAGTCACGACCGCGAGGGTCTCGTGCAACCGCAGCTTCGCGCAGCCTGAGCGATCTGAGCGACCCTATGAACCCGCTTCCGGCGAAGATCCGCATCCTGGTGGTGGACGACCACACGCTGTTCCGCCGCGGACTGACGGCACTGCTGCACCGCGATCCGGCCTTCGAGGTCGTCGGTGACGCCGGCGACGCCGGTGAAGCCCAGCGCCGGGCCGAGGAACTTCAGCCCGACCTGATCCTGCTGGACAACCACCTGCCGGGCGTCACCGGCGTCGATGCCCTGCCGGCGTTGCGCGAGGCCGTGCCGGCGGCGCGGGTGCTCATGCTGACCGTCAGCGAAGACGAACACGACCTCGCGGGCGCGCTGCGCGCGGGCGCCAGCGGCTACCTGCTCAAGACGATCGAGGGCGACGCGCTGGCCGCGGCCATCCGCAGGGCCATGCGCGGCGAAAGCATCGTGGCCGAAGAGATGACCGGCAAGCTGGTGGCGGCCTACCGCGATGCCGCGTCGCCGCAGGTCGCGCCGGCGGCACCGGCATCGCCGCTGGCCGCGCTGTCGCCGCGCGAGCAGGACATCCTGCGCGGCATCGCCGGCGGCCAGGGCAACAAGGAGATCGCCCGCTCGCTGGGCATTGCCGAGACCACCGTCAAGATCCATGTCCAGCACATCCTGCGCAAGCTCGATGTGAGTTCCCGCGTGCAGGCCGCCGTGATCGCGGTCGAGCATGGACTGGCCTGATCTGCCGGTGCCCCGCGCCGCCGTCTCCTGCCGATAGTTCTTTTGGAGGATGCCGGCACCCGGCCGCATCGTCCTCTTGCGCGCCCGCTTCGCTACCACCGAAGGATGCCGGACAGCGCCGGCGCTCCCTAGAGTCGAAGCATGAGCAAGGAGCGGACATGGCCATGAGCAAGACAAGCCAGGCACTGGCGGTGCTGATGGTCAGCACGCTGGCATTCACCGTGTGCTTCATGGTCTGGATGATGTTCGGCGTGATCGGCATCCCGATCAAGAAGGCGCTGGACCTCAACGCCACCGAGTTCGGCCTGCTCACTGCCACGCCGGTGCTCACCGGGTCGCTGATCCGCGTGCCCCTGGGCATCTGGACCGACAAATACGGCGGCCGCATCGTGATGGCGCTGTTGATGGCGCTCACCGTGCCGGCCATCTGGCTGATGAGCTACGCGACCGCGTACTGGCATTTCCTGGTCATCGGTCTCTTCGTCGGACTGGCCGGCGGCTCGTTCTCGGTGGGCACGCCCTACGTGGCGCGCTGGTACCCGAAGAACCGCCAGGGCTTCGCGATGGGCGTCTACGGCGCGGGCAACTCGGGCGCGGCGGTCAACAAGTTCATCGCGCCGGCGCTGGTCGTCGCCTTCGGGTGGACCCTCGTGCCCAAGGTGTATGCCGCCGTCATGCTCGGCACCCTGCTGCTGTTCTGGGCCTTCAGTGCCAGCGACCCGGCGCACCGCGTGCCGAGCCACACGCGCTTCACGGACCAGTTGCGCGCACTGAAGGAGCCGAAGGTCGTCAAGTACTGCCAGTACTACAGCATCGTGTTCGGCGGCTACGTGGCGCTGAGCCTGTGGATGGTGCAGTACTACATCGGCGAGTACGGCCTGGACATCCGCACGGCGGCGCTGCTGGCCGCCTGCTTCTCCCTGCCCGGCGGCGTGCTGCGCGCCGTGGGCGGCTGGCTGAGCGACAGGTACGGCGCGCACGCGGTCACCTGGTGGGTGATGTGGGTGAGCTGGATCTGCCTGTTTCTCCTGAGCTACCCGCAGACCGACTTCACCATCCTCACCCTCGCCGGCCCGAAGACCTTCCACATCGGCCTGAACGTCTACGCCTTCACCGGGCTGATGTTCCTGCTCGGCATCGCGTTCGCCTTCGGCAAGGCCTCGGTCTTCAAGTACATCGCGGACGACTACCCGGACAACATCGGCACCATCAGCGGCATCGTCGGCCTGGCCGGCGGGCTGGGCGGCTTCGTGCTGCCGATCATGTTCGGCGCGCTGGTCGACCTCACCGGCATCCGCTCCAGCGCCTTCATGCTGATGTACGGCGTGGTCTGGGTCTCGCTCATCTGGATGTACTGGACCGAGGTGCGCGGCATCGAGGTGATGGGCCGGCGCGCCCATGCGTTCAGCCTCGGCGGAAGCACTGCTTCTCCCTCCCTGCAGG
This sequence comes from Variovorax defluvii, assembly GCF_039541515.1. Classification (NCBI taxonomy): domain Bacteria; kingdom Pseudomonadati; phylum Pseudomonadota; class Betaproteobacteria; order Burkholderiales; family Comamonadaceae; genus Variovorax; species Variovorax defluvii. The sequence continues at coordinate 31,047 of NZ_BAABGJ010000028.1, read as the reverse complement.
AGCCCTCATGAACCCCACCATCGACACCCCCTCGCCGATGCCGCCCGCGAGCGGGGCCGACATCGCCGACTGGCGCCCCGAAGACGAGGCCTTCTGGGCCGCCACCGGGCGCCGCATCGCCTACCGCAACCTTTGGATCTCGGTGCCCGCTCTGCTGTGCGGCTTCGCGATCTGGGGCATGTGGGGAATCATCACGGTCCAGATGCTGAACCTGGGCTTTCCGTTCAGCCAGGCCGAGCTGTTCTCGCTGACTGCGATCTCGGGGCTCGCCGGCGCGACCATGCGCATCCCGGCGTCCTTCCTGATCCGCCTGGCCGGCGGCCGCAACACCATCTTCCTGACCACCGCCATGCTGCTGGCGCCGGCCATCGGCACCGGCATCGTGCTGCAGCACAAGGACTGGCCGCTGTGGGCCTTCCAGTTGATGGCGCTGTGGTCCGGGGTCGGCGGCGGCAACTTCGCCAGCTCCATGTCCAACATCAGCACCTTCTTTCCCAAGCGGCTGCAGGGCACGGCCCTGGGGCTGAATGCGGGGCTCGGCAACTTCGGCGTGACCAGCATGCAGATCGTCGTCCCGCTGGTGATGACGGTCGGGCTGTTCGGCGCATTCGGCGGCGAGCCGATGACCCTGGTCAAGGACAGCGGCTGGATCTTCGGAAAGATCCCGGCCGGCACCCCCACCTGGGTCCAGAACGCGGGCTTCGCCTGGCTGCTGTCGCTGGTGCCGTTGTCGGCCTTGTGCTGGTTCGGCATGAACAACCTGAAGACCGTCTCGCCGGACACCGGCGGCGCGATCGTTGCCTTCCTGAAGATCATCTGGCTCTACACGCTGTCCTTCGTGCCGGCCGGCGTCGGCCTGTACCTGTACCTGCCGGCGCCCACCGGGCTGGGGGTGCTGAACATGTGGCTCGCGATGCCGTTGATCATCGTCAGCACGCTGTTCGTGCTCAAGCTCACCGCCTTCGGCCCGATGAAGGAGAGCATCGCCAGACAGTTCGGCATCTTCCGCAACCGCCACACCTGGGCGCTGACGCTGCTGTACATCGTCACCTTCGGCTCCTTCATCGGGTTCTCGATGGCGCTGCCGCTGGCCATCACCGTGATCTTCGGCGTGAGCCACGTGCCGGATGCGTCCGGCGTGATGCAGCACGCGCTGAAGAACCCCAACGCGCCATCGGCCTTGACCTACGCGTGGATCGGGCCCTTCATCGGCGCGGCGGTGCGGCCGGTGGGCGGCTGGATCTCGGACAAAATCGGCGGCTCCATCGTCACCCAGATCATCTCGGCCGTGATGGTGGTCGCTTCCACCGCGGTGGGCTACGTGATGCTGCTGGCCTACCGTTCGCCGACGCCCGAGCAGTACTTCCTGCTCTTCATGGCGCTGTTCGTGGTCCTCTTCACCGCCAGCGGCATCGGCAACGGCTCGACCTTCCGCACCATCGGCGTGATCTTCGACCGGCAGCAGGCCGGCCCCGTGCTCGGCTGGACCTCCGCCGTCGCGGCCTACGGCGCCTTCGTCGCGCCGGTGGTGATCGGCGCCCAGATCCGCGCCGCCACGCCCGAACTCGCCATGTACGGCTTCGCCGTGTTCTATGCGCTGTGCCTCGTCCTCAACTGGTGGTTCTACCTGCGTGCCGGCGCGTACGTGAAGAACCCCTGAGCCACGCAACTTCCGGAGCCGATTCCATGAGTCATTTTCTCGACCGCCTCAGCTACTTCAGCCAACCGCGCGAGACCTTCTCCGGCGGGCACGGCCTCGTCACGGGCGAAGACCGGACCTGGGAGGACGCCTACCGCAACCGCTGGGCGCACGACAAGGTGGTGCGCTCGACCCACGGCGTCAACTGCACCGGCTCGTGCTCGTGGAAGATCTACGTCAAGGGCGGCATCGTCACCTGGGAGACCCAGCAGACCGACTACCCGCGCACGCGCTGGGACATGCCCAACCACGAGCCGCGCGGCTGCGCGCGCGGTGCCAGCTACAGCTGGTACCTGTACAGCGCGAACCGCGTCAAATACCCGATGGTGCGCGGTCGCCTGCTCAGGCACTGGCGCGAGGCGCGCCTCGCGCACGACCCGGTGGACGCCTGGGCCTCGATCGTCGAGGACGAGGGCAGGCGCCGCGACTACCAGCAGGTGCGCGGCCTCGGCGGCTTCGTGCGCTCGAGCTGGGACGAGGTCAACGAGATCGTCGCCGCGGCCAACGTCTACACGATCCGCAAGCACGGTCCGGACCGGATCATCGGCTTCTCGCCCATCCCGGCCATGTCGATGATCAGCTACGCCGCCGGCAGCCGCTACCTCAGCCTGATCGGCGGCGTGTGCATGAGCTTCTACGACTGGTACTGCGACCTGCCGCCGGCCAGCCCGCAGATCTGGGGCGAGCAGACCGACGTGCCGGAGTCGGCCGACTGGTACAACGCCAGCTACATCATTGCCTGGGGCTCCAACGTGCCGCAGACCCGCACGCCGGACGCGCACTTCTTCACCGAGGTGCGCTACAAGGGTGCGAAGACGGTGGCCGTGACGCCGGACTATTCCGAGGTCGCCAAGCTGGCCGACCTCTGGATGCATCCGAAGCAGGGCACCGACGCGGCCGTGGCCATGGCGATGGGCCACGTGATCCTGAAGGAGTTCTACTTCCCCGATGACGGGCGCGAACGCAGCGCCTACTTCGACGACTACCTGCGCCGCTACACCGACATGCCGATGCTGGTGATGCTCAAGGAGCACCCGTTGCCCAGCGGCGAGGTCGTCCTGGTTCCGGACCGCTATGTGCGCGCGTCGGACTTCAACGGCAAGCTCGGCCAGGCCAACAACCCCGAATGGAAGACGGTCGCTTTCGACGAGCAGGGAAAGGTCGTGCTCCCCCACGGGGCGATCGGCTTTCGCTGGGGGCCCGATGGCCGGGCCGACGTCGGCCAGTGGAACCTGGAGGCCAGGGAGGCGCGCCACGGGCACGAGGTGAAGCTCAGGCTCTCGGTGCTGGAGGGCGATGCGCCGGGCGCCGAGACCGCCCGCGTCGCCTTTCCGTACTTCGGCGGCGTCGCCGGCGGGCAGGCGCCAGGCCACGAGCAGGCCGAGGTGCTGGTGCGCACCGTGCCGGTTCGGCGCATCGCGCTCGGCAAGGCCGGAGAGCCGCGCGAAGCGCTGGTGGCCACCGTGTTCGATCTGCAGGTGGCGAACTACGGCGTGGCGCGCGGCCTGGACGGCGAGGAGGGCGCCCCTGCGCCCGGCGGTGTCGCCCGCGCCGCCTGCAGCTTCGACGACGACACGCCCTACACGCCGGCCTGGCAGGAGCGCATCACCGGCACCCCGCGCGAGCAGGTGATCACGGTCGCACGCGAGTTCGCCGAGAACGCGCACAAGACGCAGGGCCGCTCGATGGTGATCATCGGCGCCGCGATGAACCACTGGTACCACAGCGACATGAACTACCGGGGCGTCATCAACCTGCTGATGCTGTGCGGCTGCATCGGCAAGAGCGGCGGCGGCTGGTCGCACTACGTCGGCCAGGAGAAGCTGCGCCCCCAGACGGGATGGACCGCGCTGGCTTTCGCGCTCGACTGGATCCGGCCGCCGCGCCAGATGAACAGCACCAGCTTCTTCTACGCACACACCGACCAGTGGCGCTACGAGAAGCTGGATCTCCAGGAAGTGCTCTCGCCGCTGGCCGACAAGAAGGCGTACGCGGGCAGCATGATCGACTACAACGTGCGCGCCGAGCGCATGGGCTGGCTGCCGAGCGCGCCGCAGCTGCAGACCAACCCGCTGCAGGTGGTGCGCGACGCCCAGGCCGCCGGCGTCGATCCGAAGGACTATGCCGCCCGGGCGCTGAAGGACGGCACGCTCAGGATGAGCTGCACCGACCCCGACCACCCGGACAACTGGCCGCGCAACATGTTCGTCTGGCGCTCCAACCTCCTGGGTTCCAGCGGCAAGGGGCACGAGTACTTCCTCAAGCACCTGCTGGGCACCGGCAACGGCGTGCAGGGCAGGGACCTCGGCGCCGAGGAAGCCAGGCCCCGGGAGGTCGTGTGGCACGACAAGGCGCCCGAGGGCAAGCTGGACCTGCTGGTCACGCTCGACTTCCGCATGAGCACCACCTGCCTGTACAGCGACATCGTGCTGCCGACGGCCACCTGGTACGAGAAGAACGACCTCAACACCAGCGACATGCATCCCTTCATCCACCCGCTGTCCACGGCCGTGGACCCGGCGTGGCAGTCGCGCAGCGACTGGGACATCTACAAGGGCTTCGCGAGGAAGTTCAGCGAGGTCTGCGTCGGCCACCTCGGCGTGGAGCGCGAGCTGGTGCTGACGCCGCTGATGCACGACAGCCCCGCCGAGCTGGCCCAGCCTTTCGAGGTGCGCGACTGGAAGCGCGGGGAATGCGAGCTGCTGCCGGGCAAGACCGCGCCGAACCTGCAGGTGGTGGAGCGCGACTACCCCAACCTGTACAAGCGCTTCACCGCCCTCGGGCCGCTGATGGGCAAGGCCGGCAACGGCGGCAAGGGCATCGGCTGGAACACGCAGGTCGAGGTGAAGCAGTTGGGCGAGCTCTCCGGCGTCGTCACCGATCCCGGCGTGACCTGCGGCATGCCGCGCATCGAGAGCGACATCGACGCGGCCGAGGTGGTGCTGATGCTGGCGCCCGAGACCAACGGCCACGTGGCGGTGAAGGCCTGGGAGGCGCTGGGCCGGCAGACCGGGCGCGACCACCGGCACCTGGCGATCCACCGCGAGGACGAGAAGATCCGCTTCCGCGACATCCAGGCGCAGCCGCGCAAGATCATCAGCTCGCCGACCTGGAGCGGCATCGAGAGCGAGACGGTCTCCTACAACGCGGGCTACACCAATGTGCACGAGCTGATTCCGTGGCGCACGCTGACCGGGCGGCAGCAGTTCTACCTCGACCACCCGTGGATGATCGCCTTCGGCGAGGGCTTCGCCAGCTACCGGCCCCCGGTGGACCTGAAGACCACCGCCGGCATCCAGGGCGTCAAGCCGAACGGCAACCCCGAGATCGCGCTGAACTTCATCACGCCGCACCAGAAGTGGGGCATCCACTCCACCTATACCGACAATCTGCTGATGCTCACGCTCAGCCGCGGCGGGCCCTGCGTGTGGCTCAGCGAGGAGGACGCGAAGCGCGCCGGCATCGTCGACAACGACTGGATCGAGCTGTTCAACCTCAACGGCGCGATCGCGGCGCGCGCCGTGGTGAGCCAGCGCGTCAGGCCGGGCATGGTCATGATGTACCACGCGCAGGAGAAGATCGTGAACACGCCGGGCTCCGAGATCACCGGCGCGCGCGGCGGCATCCACAACAGCGTGACGCGCATCGTGCTCAAGCCCACCCACATGATCGGCGGCTACGCCCAGCTCAGCTACGGCTTCAACTACTACGGGACGATCGGCACCAACCGCGACGAGTTCGTGGTCGTGCGCAAGATGAACCGGGTCGACTGGCTCGACACGCCGGTCGCCGATGAACGCATTCGCCCCGTGCAGGCCCAAGGAGAAGTCGCATGAAGATCCGCGCCCAGATCGCGATGGTGCTCAACCTCGACAAGTGCATCGGCTGCCACACCTGTTCCGTGACCTGCAAGAACGTCTGGACCAGCCGCCCCGGCATGGAATACGCCTGGTTCAACAACGTCGAGACCAAGCCAGGCATCGGCTACCCGAAGGAGTGGGAGAACCAGGACAAGTGGAACGGCGGCTGGGTGCGCAAGGCCAACGGGACGATCGAGCCCCGGCAGGGCGCCAGGTGGAAGCTGCTGATGCGCATCTTCGCCAATCCGAACCTGCCCGAGATCGACGACTACTACGAGCCCTTCACCTTCGACTACGGCCACCTGCAGTCGGCGCCCGAGATGAAGGCCGCCCCCACGGCGCGCCCGCGCAGCCTGATCACCGGCCAGCAGATGGACAAGATCGTCTGGGGCCCGAACTGGGAGGAGATCCTGGGCGGCGAGTTCTCCAGGCGCAGCAAGGACAGCAACCTCGACGGCTTCGAGCAGATGCAGAAGGACATGCTCGGCCAGTTCGAGAACACCTTCATGATGTACCTGCCGCGCCTGTGCGAGCACTGCCTCAACCCGGCCTGCGTCGCGTCGTGCCCGTCCGGCTCGATCTACAAGCGCGAGGAAGACGGCATCGTCCTGATCGACCAGGACAAGTGCCGCGGCTGGCGCATGTGCGTGAGCGGCTGCCCCTACAAGAAGATCTACTACAACTGGAAGAGCGGCAAGGCCGAGAAGTGCATCTTCTGCTACCCGCGCATCGAGGCCGGACAGCCGACCGTGTGCAGCGAGACCTGCGTCGGCCGCATCCGCTACCTGGGCGTGCTGCTCTACGACGCCGACCGCATCGAGGAGGCCGCGAGCGTGGAGCACGACCGCGACCTGTACCGGGCCCAGCTCGGCATCTTTCTCGACCCGGACGATCCGGCGGTGATCGCGCAGGCGCGGCTCGACGGCGTTCCCGACAAGTGGATGGACGCGGCGCGCCACAGCCCGGTCTACAAGATGGCGGTGCAGTGGAAGGTGGCCCTGCCGCTGCACCCCGAGTACCGCACCCTGCCCATGGTGTGGTACGTGCCGCCGCTGTCGCCCATCAGCGCCGCCGCCAATGCGGGGCACGTGGGCAGCAACGGGCAGATTCCCGATGTCGGCCAGTTGCGCATTCCGGTCAACTACCTGGCCAACCTGCTGACCGCCGGCGACACCGTGCCCGTCGTGAGCGCGCTCGAGCGCATGCTGGCCATGCGCGCCTACCAGCGCGACAAGCACGTGGACGGGCGCATCAACCACGACGTGCTGGCGCAGGTGGGCCTCAGCCAGGCGCAGGTCGAGGAGATGTACCAGGTCATGGCGATCGCCAACTACGAGGACCGCTTCGTCATTCCCTCGACCCATCGCGAGTACGCGGAGAACACCTTCAACGTGCGCGGCGGTTGCGGCTTCAGCTTCGGCAACGGCTGTTCGGAGGGCAACAGCGAGCTCAGCCTGTTCGGCAGCGAGAAAAAGCGCACCATTCCCATCCGGGCGGAGGTCTGAGCATGTTCGCCCTCAACGCCCCGCGTCCCATGAAGACAAGCCTGCGCGTGCTCGCGGCCGCGCTCGGCTACCCCGATCGGCAACTGCGCGACGCCCTGCCGGAAATGCGAGCGCTGCTGCAGGACGAGCGCGCCCTGTCGCCGTCGCGCCTGGCCGAGCTCGATGCGCTGTTGGACAGGCTCGGCCGTGCCGAGCCCCTGGAGGCGGAAGCCGACTACGTCGAGCTCTTCGACCGGGGGCGCGGCACCGCCCTGCACCTGTTCGAGCACGTGCACGGCGACTCGCGCGAACGCGGCCCGGCGATGATCGACCTGGCCCAGACCTACGCGCGGGCCGGCCTGATGCTGAAGGAGGGCGAACTGCCCGACTACCTTCCGGCCGTTCTGGAGTTCGCCTCCACGCAGCCGGCGCGCGAGGCGCGCGCCTTCCTGGGCGAGATGGCGCACATCCTGAACGCCATCTTCGGCGCCTTGCGGCATCGTGGAAGCTCATACGCCAGCGTCTTCGGCGCGCTGCTCGAATTGGCCGGCGGCCAGGCAGAGCCGGTCGCGCCGCCGGCCGAGGAGGGGCTCGACGAGAGCTGGGCCGAGCCGCCGGTGTTCGACGGCTGCTCGTCCAGGGGCCAGGCGCGGCCGGGCCAGCCGCAGCCCATCCGCATCGTGCGCAGGAGCAAGGTGACACAAGGAGCATCGTCATGAACGGCGTCTACGGCTTTCTGTTCCAGGTCTATCCCTATGTCTGTTTCATGGTGTTCGTGGTCGGCAGCCTGATCCGCTTCGACCAGGGCCAGTACAGCTGGAAGAGCGACTCTTCCCAGATGCTGCGCGCGCGCACCCTGCGCTGGGGCAGCAACCTCTTCCACTTCGGCATCCTCTTCCTGTTCTTCGGCCACCTGGTCGGGCTGTTCACGCCGCACAGTGTCTACGGCATTTTCATGAGCGCGGCCACCAAGCAGTTGCTGGCCGTCGTGGCCGGCGGTGTCGCGGGGGCGCTCTGCTTCGTCGGCCTGTCCCTGCTGCTGTACCGGCGCGTGTTCGATCCGCGCATCCGCCTCACGAGCCATCCCACGGACATCGCGGTGCTGGTGGTGTTGTGGGTTCAGCTCGTGGTCGGCCTGACCACCTTGCCCTTCTCGCTGCAGCATGCCGACGGCAGCGTGATGCTCATCCTGGCGGACTGGGCCCAGCGCATCGTCACGTTGCGCCCCGTGGATGCCACCGCGCTGGCCGCCTTGCCGTGGCCCTACCAGTTCCACATCGTGCTCGGCGTGACGATCTTCCTGCTGCTGCCCTTCAGTCGCCTGGTGCATGTGTGGAGCGGCTTCGCAACGGTGCGCTTCCTGTTCCGTCCGCACCAGGTGGTGCGCAGCCGCCGGCTGAACGTGCCGGCCGGCCACAACCAGCCGCGCGAGCCCGGGGCCGTGTGATCCCGGCGGGAGAAGCCTCATGACCCTCGAACCCTTCGACGCAGGCCCCACGGCGCAGCCGGTCGCGTCGTGCGTCGCGCGCGTCAATGGCGTCGCCCTCCACGCCGAGGCGCAGACCCTGTCGGCGCAGGAGTTGCGCCAGCGCGCCTGCTCCGAGCTGCTGCGGCAGGCGGCCATCCAGGCGGGCCTGCTGGACGCCAAGGACGCCGCGCCCGAGGACGGCGTGCTCAGCGAGGCCGCCTCGCAGGCCATCGATGCCTGGCTGGGGCGCGAACTGGAGCTGCCCGAGCCTTCGGAGCAAGCCTGCCGGCGCCACCACGCCGCGCACGCTGCGCGCTACTGCACGGGACAGCGCGCCCGGCTTCGGCACGTCCTGTTCGGGGTGACGCCGGGCGTGGACGTGGTGGCACTGCGCCAGCGCGCGGAGGCCTGCCTGCTCGATGTGCGCTGCCACGATGGCACGGCCCAGGGCGGCGCAGGCGACCGCTTCGAACGGGCGGCCCGCGACCTCTCCAACTGCCCGAGCGGTGCGGATGGCGGTGCGCTGGGCTGGCTCACCCCCGCCGACTGTGCGCCCGAATTCGCCCGGGAGATCTTCGGCCATGTGGAGGTGGGCGTGCTGCCGCGGCTGGTGCACAGCCGCTTCGGCCTGCACGTGGTGGAGGTGCTGGCGCGCGAAGGCGGCGAGCCCCAGCCCTTCGAGTCGGTGCGTGGCGCGGTCGCGGTGGCGCTGCGGCAGCAGGCCTACGTCACGGCGCTGCGGCAGTGCCTGCAAGTGCTGGCCGGCCGGGCCCGGCTCGAGGGCGTGGACCTGGATGCAGCGCAGACGCCGCTGGTCCGGTAGCCGCGGGACGGCGAACTCAAGATCCTTCGCCGCCAGCCGGATGCCCGGGCGGGGGCGGCGGCGAGCCCGTCGGAAGCGCCGCGCTTGCCAGGGCTTCGAGCATCGTGCCGAAGTTGCCCGAGTGCCGCAGCGCACCGACGATCCTGGCGAACAGCGGCTTGTAGGCCTCGTCGGCCTGGTGGCCCGTGAGCGGATCGCGATTCAGCAGGAAGGCGGCATCCAGCTCGGCCCAATCGTCGTCGCTCAACACGCTTTGGGCCAGCGGGAGGATCTCGGTCTCCTCGACGTGCATGTGGTCGAGGTAGAACTCGGCGTACTTCTTCATCAAGGTCTCGAAGTCTGCGCGGCGGGCTTCGCACTGGCGGGTTCCGCTCATCGTCCGGAACCCCAGCAGCGCGTGTTCGAGCTCGCGGATCGCCTGCTCGCCATGGGCATGGTCGCGGTCGAGGCGGTCGAGCACTGCGTCGGTGTGCGCATCGTGCCCGCGCAGCTTCGGGAAGAGCAGGCGGCTTTCCTTGGGATGGTGCAGCTTTTCCGGGAACTCGTCGACGTAGAACAGCATGGCCTGCAGCGCGTCGAAGTCGGGCAGTGTGTTTCGCCGCCGATGCTCGCGCAGCAGCAGGACGATCGACCGCAGCATGGCCGACAAGGCCCGGTGCTCGTGGCAGATGATGCTCAGGCTCGGGTGCGTCAGGGTGGGTCGCGGCGTGCTCATCCCACATCTCCTTCGGGCTGCCGGCGTCATGCCCGCCATGCAAGCCTAAGGCGGGGGCGGCGCCGCGTCTTTGATCTGTCGCAAGCCGCAGATTCATGAACCTGTCCGGTCCTGATCCTGGCGCTGCCTGCGCAATTGCGCGGGCGTCCCGGTCCAGCCCTGCGCGGCCTGAGCTTCAGCGTCGGCCGCGGCGAGGTGGCGAGCCTGCTCGGCCGCAACGGCTCGGGCCGCTCCGCGCTCAAGGCGATCACGGGCCTGGTGCCGCCGCACGCGGGCGGCGTCTCGCTCGACGGTCGCGCGCTGGCCGGCCGCGAGCTTCCGTCAGGATCGGCCGATTTGTGTTCCGGATGTGCCATTCTTCACTGCGCCGGAGGCCCCAACGGGCGCAAACTCAGCGCATGTTCAGGGTTCTCTTCCTCCTTCTCTGCGTTCTCATGCCGATCGGCCTGGTCTACGCCTTCGGCGCGTGGTCCCTCGTCGCGCTGTTCGCGATCGCGGCGGCGACGCTTCTCTTCTCCACCCGAAAGGGTCGGGGCGCAGAGGCGACGCAGGGGGGGTACCTGACCGGCTACCACACCACCACGACAGCGACTTTCTAGGCCCCGCTGCGGCGGCGCCGGCAGCGCGCGGATCGGTCGCATCCCTCGTTCGAAGGGTTCGAGATCTTGGGGAAGGTCGTTACGACGGGCAGCTCGATCTGGTCTCGATCGTGGACAGCCGGCTCGACATCGAGCGTCTGGCCTTGAAGACCCTCGATGAGAGACCGCAGGCATCGACAAGCTTGTTCCGGCGGCGTTTCCTGGAGGAACTGCAGCGGCTGCAGGACGCTGGCAAGCTGAAGTTCTTCGGCCTCTTGCTGCTGCGCGATCGCAGGATGCAGGGCCACGAGCCCGCTGCTCCCTGCAATGCGATGCAGCGATTGCGCTGTCTGCGAAGAGCCGGCTGGAGCCGGCTTTTCTCTGGAAGCGGGCCGTCAGTAGCGACCGCCGCCGAAGCCTCCGTTGCCATAGCCGACGAGTTCTCGACCCTTTGCCCTGAACCCCTCTGCACCGAACCCACCCGGGGCGCGGCCTGATTCACGAGGGCGGGCCAGGCTCACGACGATCGAGCGTCCATCGACGGACACGCCGTTCAGCGCATGGATGGCAGCCTGGGCGCTTTCCGCAGAAGCCATTTCGACGAAACCGAAGCCCTTGGAGCGGCCTGTTTCACGGTCCATCATCACCTTGGCGCTCGAAACGCTTCCGAACTCGGCGAAGTTGCTTTCCAGGGAGGAATCGGTGACGGAATAGGGCAGGTTGCCCACGTAGAGTTTGTTTTCCATGATGGTCTCCATTGAGGAAGGGGCCGCGCAGCAACATGCCGTGCGGTGCACAACGCCAGAGAACATCGAGAAGGATTCAGACAGCGACGCGGCGGGTTGCAAGTCCGCCGGAGGAGAAATTAAATACCTTGACCAGCGACGATCTGTTGAACGTCCAGCGGCCGGGAGCTTAGCACGTGACGCACCTTCGGGTCACGCAAGGTCGTGCCTGGCAACCTCCGAGCCCTTGTTTCCGACTCCTGCCAATGGAGAAATGCGGGGCCTGCTGTCAACTTGCAGGCGCTTGTCCATCCCTCTCGAAAGCGGCTGCCAGCGCAGCGCGCGGCAACTGTCCCTGCAGTCCGATCGCCAGGACGGCTGTTGCGTGTCCAGGGGCCGCGAGCTTTCTCAGCGTGCCGTGCCGGCCCGCGAACTGGATCTCGGACCACTCCGCATCGCCGGTGCGCAGCAGCCCTTTCAGCCGCAGCAGCCCCGCCGGCGCATCGCGCAGCCAGGCGCGCAGCGCACCTGCGTCGAAGACCCGTTCGGGCCGGCAGGACCACGTGTCGAACTGCGCTCCGTGGTCATGGCCGTGCCCCTGGTGTGCATGGCCCTCGTGCGTACACCCCGGCTCGTCACGTGCGCTTCGCGCACCGGCCAGCGACAGGCCGTCGAGCAACACCATCGGCAGCTCCGCCTGCGCGGTTTCGAAGCGCGGTGTCTTCCCCGCCGTCGCGGAAACCCACTCGCGCACCCGCGCCAGTTCCTCCGCCTCGACCCGATCGATCTTGTTGACCACCACCAGATCCGCCGCCTCGAGCTGCCGCTCCAGCGTATCGGTCAACAGCGGATCGCGCACCTGCGCCATCACCGCCCCCGCATCCACCAGCACGATCACGCCTTCCAGCGCCAGCTCCGGCGCCGCCATGCCCAGCTGCGCGATGCGCCACGGATCGGAGACGCCACTGGCCTCGATCACCACGGCATCGAATGGCGTCGGTGCCTCCAGCACCTGGATCAGCGCCCGCGAGAGGTCGTCCCCGATCTGGCAGCACACGCAGCCGTTGGTCAGGGCGATGGTGTCGCCGCTCGCGCCTTCGATCAACGCCGCGTCGATGTTGAGCGCGCCGAAGTCGTTGACCAGCACGGCCATGCGCCGGCCCTGGGCCGCGCGCAGCCAGCGGTTGAGCAAGGTGGTCTTGCCCGCGCCCAGGAAGCCGCCGATGACGGTGAGCGGAATCCTTGCCGACGGCCTCGTCGTCATGGCGTGCCTCAGCCGCGCCCGGCCTCGAACACGCGCCCCGAGAGCACGGTGCCCCACACGCGCACATCGTTGAGCTTCATCGGCTCGATCGCCAGCGGATCGTCTTCCAGCACGCAGAAGTCCGCGCGCTTGCCGCATTCGATGCTGCCGATCTCGTGGTCCAGCTTCAGCGTCCAGGCCGCGCCGAGGGTGATGGCGCGCAGGGCCTGCGGCACGCCGATGCGTTCGTCGGCGCCGAGCAGCCGTCCCTTGGGCGTGAGGCGGTTGACCGCGCACCAGGCGGTGAAGAAGGGCCCCAGCGGCGTGACGGGCGCATCGGAGTGGATGGCCAGCGGCACGCCGGCCGCGAGCGCGCTGCCGCAGGCATCGAGCCGGTTCGCGCGGTCCGGCCCCATGGTCATCTCGTAGTGCTGGTCGCCCCAGTACCAGATGTGGTTGGCGAAGAGGTTGGCGCACAGGCCCAGCGTCGCCATGCGGCGGAACAGGGGCGCGTCGATCATCTGCCCGTGTTGCAGCGTGTGTCGATGATCGGGCCGCGGGGCGCGCGTCAGCACGCGCTCGATGGCGTCGATGGCCGCCTCGCTGGCCTCGTCCCCGTTGGTGTGCGTGTGGATGGTGAGCCCCGCGCGGTGGTAGGCCTCGAAGTCGGCCTCGTATTGCGCCGGCGCCGTGACCCAGATGCCGTTGGGTGCGCCGTTGAAATGCCCCGGCCAGCGCAGCCGCGCCGAAAAGCCCTGGATCGATCCGTCGAGCATCATCTTGACGAGCCCGTAGCGCAGCCGGTCGGTGTTGCGCGCCATCAGGCCCCGCACGTGCTCCGCGCCCTGCGGCGCACCGTGCGTGCCGTGGAAGGCCTGGAAGGCGGGGAGGATGCGCACGCGGCAGTCTTCCTCGCCGGTCACGGCTTCGAGCACGCCGCAGTCCTCGGCCGTGAGCTTGTTGACCAGGTCCGTGGCCGTGGTCACGCCCTGCATGCAGGCCAGGCGGCCGAAGGAGCGCACGCCGTCCGCGGTCATGGGCGCGAGCAGGCCGGCGTTGCCGATCTTGCGCAGCACCAGGAACATCGCGGCAGGCTCCTGCAGCTCGCCGGTGGGCTCGCCGGCATCGGGGCCACCTTCCGCGAACTTGACCACGCCCTCGACCTCGTTGTCGCGGGTGATCCCGGCCAGCCGGAGCATCGCGGTGTTGACGTTCATCAGGTGGCCGTTGGCATGGCCGATGACGATGGGGCGCGTGGCGCTGGCGCGGTCCACGTGTGCCACGGTCATGCGCTCGCCGCCGAAGTAGATGGGGTCGAAGCCCCAGGCGACGAGGGGCTCGCTCTGGGGCTTGCCTTGCTCGTCCATGGTGCGCGCGACCTCGGCCAGGCGCTCGACCACGGCGTTCATGGAGCGCAGGCCGCGCCACACCTTTCCCTCGGGGTCGCGGCGGTCGAACCAGCCGAGATACGTCCAGTCCCACATGCTGCCTTCCTTCAGGTGGCAGTGGCCTTCGACCAGGCCGGGCATCAGCACCTTGTCGGCGAAGCGCTCGTCGAGCGTGTGCTCGCCCCAGGCCTCGATCTCTTCCAGCGTGCCGACCGCCAGCACGCGCCCCTCGCGCACGGCCACGTGGGTGGCCTCGGGCTGCATGGGGTTCATGGTGATGATCTTGCGGGCGGCGTAGACGGTGATGGCGGTCATTGGATGTCGGATCGAAGGAGCGAAAGAGCAAGGACGGAATGGTGCGCCGGTTTCAGGCTGGTTTCAGGCCGGTTGCAGGCGCAGGGGCGGGCGGGGCTGGCCCTCGAAGACGTCGACGCGGCGGCAGCGCACCCAGTGATCCGGCGCGACCTCGCGCAGCGGCGGCAGCTCGGCCTTGCAGGCTGGCTCGGCCACCGGGCAGCGGCCCGCGAAGCGGCAACCGGGCGGTGGGTCGATGGGGCTGGGCGGGTCGCCCGTGAGCTTGATGCGGTTCGCCGCGCGGCGGCGCCCGCCGGCCACGGTCGGGACCGCTGACATCAGCGCGACGCTGTACGGGTGCAGCGGCCGCGCGAAAAAGCTGCGGCGCGGCGCCCGCTCGACGATCTGGCCCAGGTACATCACGGCGACGTCGTCGCACAGGTGCTCGACCACCGCCATGTCGTGCGAGATGAAGAGGTAGGTCAGCCCGCGCTCGCGCTGCAGCCGGGCCAGCAGGTTGAGGATCTGGGCGCGGATGGCGATGTCCAGTGCGGAGACGGGCTCGTCGCACACCACCAGCTCGGGGTTCGTGGCGAGGGCCCGCGCGATGTTGATGCGCTGGCGCTGGCCGCCGGAGAACTGGTGCGGAAACAGCTGCTGCTGCTCCGGCCGCAGGCCCACCGCCTCGAAGAGCTCGGCCACGCGGGCCTCGCGCTCGGCGGGCGTGCCGATCTTCATCAGCTCCAGCGGCGCGCGCACGGCCGCACCGGCGCGTTCGCGCGGGTTGAGAGAGGAGAAGGGGTCCTGGAAGATGATCTGCATGCGCGACCGCGCCCGGCGCAGCGCCTCGCCTTCGAGCGCGCCGAGGTCGGTGTCGCCCAGCCGCACGTGGCCGCCGGTGATGGGGGCGAGGCGCATCACGGACAGCGCCGTGGTGGTCTTGCCCGAACCCGATTCGCCCACCACCGCCAGCGTGGTGCCGCGGCGCACCTGGAAGGAGACGCCGTCCACCGCCTTCACCACCTCGGCCTTGCGGCCCCAGCCGGCCTTGCCGCGCGGGAAGTGGACCTTCAGGTCGTTGACGGTCAGCAGCGTGTCTGTCTCTCGTGCACTCATGCGGCCTCCTTCAGCGTGTGCGCGCGGTCCGCATGCAGCCAGCAGGCCGCGCCATGGTGCACGCCCGGGTGCAGCGGGATCGCGGGCGCGTTCAGGTCGAACATCGGCGGCACCTCCGTCGCGCAGCGCGCCATGGCCTGCGGGCAGCGCTCGCGGAAGGCGCAGCCGCTGCCCAGTTCCCAGATGGAAGGCACGACGCCGGCGATCTCCGGCAGCTCCTCGCGGTCCTCGCCCAGGCTGCTGCTGCCCAGCTCGGGCAGGCAGTCGATCAGGCCGCGGGTGTAGGGGTGGCCGGGGTTGCCCAGCACCTGCTCGGTGCTGCCTTGCTCGATCACGCGGCCGGCGTACATGACCATCACCCGGTCGGCCATCTCGGCCACCGCGCCCATGTCGTGGGTGATGAGCAGGATGGCGGTGCCCTTCTCGCGCTGCAGCTCGCGCAGCAGGTCGAAGATCTGGGCCTGCACCGTCACGTCCAGCGCGGTGGTGGGCTCGTCGGCGATCAGGATGTCGGGCCGGCAGGCCAGGGCCATCGCGATCATCACGCGCTGGCGCATGCCGCCGGAGAGCTGGTGCGGGTACTCGTCGACGCGCCGCTCCGGCGCGGGGATGCCGACCTGCTTGAGCATCTCGATGGCCCGCAGACGCGCGGCGTGAATGTTCAGGCCGGCGTGCAGCTGCAGCGACTCGGCGATCTGGTCGCCGACGGTGAACACCGGGTTCAGCGAAGTCATCGGCTCCTGGAAGATCATCGAGATCCGATTGCCGCGCACCTCGCGCATGCGGGCCTCGCTGGCCTGCACCAGGTCCTCGTCCTGGAACATCACGCGCCCGCCGCTGATGCGGCCGGGCGGGCAGGGGATCAGGCGCAGCAGCGCCAGGGCGGTCATGCTCTTGCCGCAGCCCGACTCGCCGACCACGCACAGCGTTTCGCCGGGCGAGAGCTCGAAGTCCACGCCGTTGAGCACCAGGGCCTGGCCCCGGCGGGTCTTGAACTCGACGTGCAGGTCCTGGACCTTCAGCAGGGGATGTTGGACGTTCGGCATGTTCAGCGCTCCCGCAGCTTGGGGTTGAGCGCGTCGTTGAGCCCGTCGCCGATCAGGCTGACCGCGAGCACCGTGACGAAGATGGCCGCGCCCGGAAAGGCCACCGCCCACCAGCAGGACAGCACGTACTGCCGGCTCGATCCGATCATCAGGCCCCAGCTCATCTGGTTGGGGTCGCCCAGGCCGAGGAAGGACAGGCCCGCCTCGAAAAGGATCGCCGCGCCGATCGCCAGCGTGGCCGACACCACCAGGGGCGGCAGCGCATTGGGCAGGATCACCTTCCAGATGATGCGGGCGTCGCCGGCGCCGATGGCGCGCTCGGCGCGCACGAATTCCAGGCCGCGGTACTTCATGAACTCGGCGCGGGTCAGGCGCGCGGTCGATGTCCAGCTCACGATGCCGATGGCCAGCGTCACCGTCACCAGCGAGGGCGAGAACAGCGTCACCACCACCATGGCGAACAGCAGCGCGGGCAGCACCTGGAAGAACTCGGTCAGCCGCATCAGCGCAGCATCGACCTTGCCGCCGTAGTAGCCGGCGAAGGCGCCCAGCGTGATGCCGATGGCCACCGAGAGCAGCGCCGCCACCGCGCCCACCAGCAGCGTGGCGCGGCCGCCGTAGATCAGCGTGGTGAGCACGTCGCGGCCGAGATAGTCGCTGCCCAGCCAGGCATCCTCGCTGAAGGGCGGGGTGAGCGGGGCGGCGCGGATCTCGAAGGGGTCGGCCGGGTAGACCCAGGGCCCGGCGATCGCGACCAGCAGAATCAGCAGCAGCATCACCATGCCGGCGATGGCGGAGGGGTTGCGCATGAACATGCGCAGGGCTTCGGCGCCCGGGTGCTCGACCCGCGGCACCGGTCGGGCGGCGGGCATCGCCGCGGCGGGGAGGGTGGCGGTCTTGCTCATGATGTCTTGATGCGCGGATCGATGAAGCGGTAGCACAGGTCGGTGAGCTGGTTCATCACCACCACCACGACGGAGGAGAACAGCAGCACGCCGAGGATGGTCGGGTAGTCGCGGCGCAGCACCGAGTCGAAGGCGAGGCGGCCGAGGCCGGGCCAGTTGAACACCGTCTCCACCAGGATCGCGCCGGCCAGCACGTTGCCGAATTGCAGGCCCAGCACCGTCACCACCGGCAGCAGCGCGTTGCGCAGCGCGTGTTTGTAGAGCACCACGCGGTCGGCGAGGCCCTTGGCGCGCGCGGTGCGGATGAAGTCCGAGCCCAGCACGTCGAGCATGGAGGAGCGCGAGAGCCGGCTGTACTGCGCCAGGTAGACCAGGCCCAGCGTCACGGTGGGCAGCACCAGGTGGTGGGCCACGTCGAGCACGTCGGCGAAGCCGCCGCCGGTGGAGTCGATGCTGCGCATGCCCGCCACCGGCAGGATGGGGAAGATCGACGCGAACAGGATCACCAGCATGATCCCCACCCAGAACACCGGCGCCGCGAAGCCCACCATCGACAGCACGGTGATGAACTGCGAGAGCAGGCCGTTGGGCTTGCGCGATGAGAGCACGCCCAGCGCCGTGCCCACCAGGAAGGCCAGCAACACCGCGCTGAGCACCAGCAGCAGCGTGGCCGGCACGCGCTCCAGGATCATCGAGGTCACCGGCAGGTTGAAGAAGTAGCTGTAGCCCAGGTCGCCCTGCAGCACCTTGCCGAGGTAGACGCCCAGTTGCACGGGCAGCGGCCGGTCCAGCCCGTACTGCGTGCGCAGCTGCGCCATGAGCTCGGGCGACATGCCGCCGCTGGCGCCGGCGATGGTTTCCACCGGGTCGCCGGGCGCGGCGTGCACCAGCACGAAGTTGAGTACCACCACCGCCAGCACCAGGGCCAGGCCCTGCAGCAGGCGGGATGCGATGTAGCGCGGCATGCCGTGCCCCCTTTGTGTGTGGATGTTTGCGGCTTACTTGAAGAAGACCTCGTCGAGCGGCGACATCGGGCCCCAGATGGTGGTCGGCACGTTCGCCAGCTTCTTGCTCGCCACCGTGTGATAGGGCACCTGGTTGATGAAGACGATCGGCAGCTCGTCGGTGACGATCTTCTCGAAGGTGGCGTAGTAGGCCTTGCGCTTGGTCGGGTCGATGATGCCGCCCGCGGTGTCGAGCAACTCGTCCACCTTCGGGTTGCTGTAGCTCTGGGTGTTGGTCCACACCACCGGCTTGATGTTGGCCGACAGGTAGGTGCGGTGCACGCCGATGATCGGATCGCCCCAGTTGAAGACCAGGTCCATCGACATGTCGAAGTCGTGCGAGGCCATGCGCTTGGCCCAGGCCGGGAAGTCGGCCGAGGCGCGCACGTCGACGGTGATGCCGATCTTCTTGAGCTGGCCGCGGATGTACTCGGCCACGGTCTTCTGCTGGTCGTCGGCGCCGGGCAGGTAGTCGATGGTGAGCTTGAAGCGCTCGCCGCCGGCGCCGGCCTTGTAGCCGGCGGCGTCGAGCATTTCGGCGGCCTTCTTCAGGTCCACCGGGTAGCGCACCAGGTCGGTCACGGCGAAGGGGCTGCTGGCGACGATCGGGCCGTCGGCCGGCGTGGCGAAGCCGCCCATCAAGGCCTTGGTGATGAAGTTCTTGTCGATGGCGGTGGCGATGGCCTTGCGCACCTGCAGGTCGGACAGCGGCTTCTTCGTGAGGTTGAAGGCCAGCCAGTTCAGCGCGCCGATGCCCTCGTAGCCCTTGGGCGTGAGCGCGACCTGCGGGTTGCTGGCCAGGCGCTTGAGGTCGGTGGGCACGCTGGCGAAGGGCAGCATCTGCACGTCGCCGCGCTCCAGGCCGAGCATCAGGCTGGCCATGTCGGGGGTGATGTTGACGATGACCTTGTCGAGGTAGGGCTTGCCCGGGAGAAAGAACTTGTCGTTGCGCTCCATCACGATGCGCTGCGCGGCCTTGAACTCCACCAGCTTGAAGGGGCCGGAGCCCACCACGTCGGTGCTGTTGCGCGGGTGGTTCTTCAGGTCCTGGCCGTCGCCGTAGATGTGCTTGGGCAGGATGGGGCACAGGGCCGGCGACATCGCCAGCACGATCGCCGGGTGCGGCGTGTTCATGCGGATGATGGCGGTGTGCGGGTCGGGTGTGTCCACCTTCTCGACCGGGCCCATCATGGTGGTGAAGGGATGGTTGGCCTTGATCGCCATGATCGAGAAGGCGACGTCGGCCGAGGTGACGGGCTTGCCGTCGTGGAACACGGCGTTCTTGCGCAGGTTGAGCGTGAGCGACTTGCCGTCCTCCGCGAGCTTCCACGATTCGGCCAGGTAGGGCTGCGGGTTCCACTTGTCGTCGAAGCGCAGCGGGCTGGCGAAGAGCTGGGTCGAGGGCAGGGCGGTCGCGATGCCCGACTGCACCGCGCCGTTGAGGTGGCGCGGGGTCTGGGTGTTGCCGATCACCAGCGTGCCGCCGCGCTTGGGAGCTTCGTCGGCGATGGCGGGCAGCGCGGCCAGCGGGCCGGCGGCGAGCAAGGCGGAAGCCACCAGGGCGGCGCGGCGGGTGAACGGGAAGGGGGACATGCGGGACCTCGTGATGTTCGACGGGGGAGAAGGGTGGGCCGCTGGAGC
The DNA here is from genome assembly GCF_039541515.1 of Variovorax defluvii. Taxonomy (NCBI): domain Bacteria; kingdom Pseudomonadati; phylum Pseudomonadota; class Betaproteobacteria; order Burkholderiales; family Comamonadaceae; genus Variovorax; species Variovorax defluvii. Next base: position 11,058 of record NZ_BAABGJ010000028.1, on the reverse strand, counting down.
CCGAGGTCGAAGATAGGCAAAGGCCGCCCGGCAGCGAAGAGCCACGGGGTGGCGATCTGCAGGGCCAGAATGTGCGGGTTTGTCCGGGGGTGCACCGCAGAGGGGCGCCGACCCGCGGCAGCGCACTGCGGGAGGGTGTGATCTGCAGGGACAATGGCGCGGCCCGGTCAGGCGACCTTCCGGAATGACCGTATTCACAAACACGGCTGCGTCAGCAAGATGCTGCCGGGCGGGCCGGGCTATCCCGCTCCACGGCCATCCTGATCGAAAAAGGCGACCCGGGCCGCACGCTCGCGCAGATGTTGCGCTACCTGCACGCCATCGCCCCTGGGCGGAGCCTGCTGGAGCTGATCCAGGAGAACGACCCGTCGCTCGAAGCGCTGTCGGCGCGCGAAGAGACGAAGCGGGTGCGTCCTCTGTCGGATGCCGAACTCAAGAAGCTCGACTTCTGACATGGCTCGACGCGAACTCTAGGCTTTCAGCCACCTCGAGGACGACTTCGTGCCCGCCGGCCGTCTGCCCGACGTGGTGCCCCGTCCCGGTGTGGCGCGCGACCGTTTCCTTCATCTCGGCGTCGGCCTGCAGGGAAAGCTGGCCACCCTCGACAACGCAATGTCGGCGTTCTCGGCTTTCATGCCCCAGCGTGCCGGCGCACTGCGCATCGTGCACCGCGTCTGGAGCGAGGTACGCCAGTGGAAGACGCACTTCGAGGCATGGGCCGCGGCGGGCCGCGTCGTCGACACGTTGGCGCCGGCCTTCCGACGCCTGGACGACATCTGCAGCCCAGCACTTCAAGCAGAGATCCGGCGCAGCGGCGAGCCGTGAACGCGCTACTTCTCGTCCCTGAACCAATACCACTTGTAGAGCACCCGCTGCCCCATGCGCCGGAACGGCGCGAACAGCGGCGACTCCACCAACCCCAGCACGTTGGGGAAGGGCAGCGGCGAGTGGTAGATCGGCAGTTCGAAAACCTCGCGCCCCGAATCCTTGCCGGCCACGCGCTCCGCCAGCCGCTTGCCGGCCCAGGTCGAGAAGGAGACGCCGTTGCCGCCGTAGCCCACGGCGTACCAGATCTTCTTGTCCGCTTCGGGCTGGGTGATGCGGGGCATCATGTCGTGGCTCACGTCCACCCAGCCCCACCAGGAGTAGTCGATCTGGATGCCCGCCAGCGGCGGGAACTTGCGTGCGATCGCGTCGGTGAGCAGCTTCAGGTGCACCGCGCCCTCGGCGTCGGCGCCGCTGACCGAGCTGCGGCTGCCCAGTTGCAGCCGGTTGCCCTTGAGCAGGCGGTAGTAGAAGCGCAGGGTGCGGGTGTCGGTCAGGAAGGTGAGGGACTTGAAGTTGGTGGCCTTCAGCTCGGCATCGGTGAGCGGGCGCGTGACCACCGAGTTCGACAGGATCGGCATGATCCTGTTCTTGAGCATCGGGTTGAGCGCCTGCCCGGTGTAGCCGCCGGTGCACACCGCCACGCGGCGCGCCCGCACGGTGCCGCCGGGCGTTCGAAGGTGGTGCACGCCGTCGATGGTCTGCCAGCCCTGCACCGGACTGGAGGTGTGGATCTTCGCGCCCAGCGCACGCGCCTTGCGCATCAGGCCGAAGCTGAACTTCAGCGGATGGATGCCCACGCCTTCCGATTCGAACAGCGCGCCCACGGTCTCGCGCTCGTCGCAGTAGTCGCGCCGCACTGCCTCCGCGCTGAGCATGCGCGTGTCGTAGCCGAACTGCTCTCGCATCAGGCGCGCCTCGGCCTCCAGGCCCGGAAGCTTCTCGGGGCGGTGCGCCAGGTAGAGGTGGCCGCCGTCGTAGGCGTCGCAGTCGATCTCGGTGGTGAGCTGGCGGAAGTTCTCGAAGCCGGTGCGGATCTCCTTGTCGAGGCGCTTGGCCGTGTCCAGGCCCCAGCGCTCGATCCACTGCGAGCGCTTGAGGCGCCCGCTCGCGTTCTGGCCCTGCCCGCCGCTGCGGCTGGAGCAGCCCCAGGCGGCCTGGTTGGCTTCCAGCACGGTGGCCTGGATGCCGTGCTCCTGCGCGAGGTAGAGGGCCGTGGAAAGGCCGGTGGCGCCGGAGCCGATGATGGCCACGTCCACGTCCATGTCGCGCAGCACCGGGCCGTCGTCCTCCGGCGGCGTGCCGGCGCTCGCCACCCACCAGGTGGGCGCGTAGGCGCGGCCGGCGCCGGGGTCGGGCGCCAGCAGCGGGTCGTAGCGCGGGTCGTAGGGTTTGCGCGCCGGCGCGGAGGGGCCGGCGGCGGTGAACTGCGCGGTGCCTGCGGTACTCGTGGTCATGGCGTTGTCCGGAGGCCGGCGGCTACTTGGCCGCGGGCAAATTGGGGCGGGCCTTGCGGAACACGTTCTTGAGGGCGATCTTCCCGTCCCTGAAGCTGAAGACATCGATGCCGTCGCTCTCGATGCGGCTGCCGTCGGCGGCGGTGCCGGTGAAGGTCCACTGCGAGGTGCCGAAGTCGCCCGAGACGAAATGCCGGCCGTTGACCCACTGCGCGTCGGGCACGGCCTCCCAGGCGGCAGCGAAGGCCTTGCGCACCGCGGCGGTGCCGCTGTGGCGGGTGCCGCAGGCTTCGTTGCCGGCGGCGGTCTGGAACACACAGTCCTCGTGCATGAAGCCCATGAGGGCATCGATGTCGTGGCGGTTCCAGGCGTCGCTGAAGGCCTCCAGGGTGGCGACGGTCACGGGGGCGGGCGATGCGGGTGCGGTCACGCGGATACTCCTGTCCTTTTGCGATGGCCACAGCGTAGAGAGCCAACGCAAGCCGCGGTAGGGCCAGTTGCGGGGATTCGACCGAGCCAGTCGCCGGTCCACCGAAACTTTGAGATGGATGTGGACAGCACCAGCCAGATTCGATGTTCCAGCGGACCAGGCCAAGGCCCTTGGCATCCATGTGGCTTCTCTCTTGCTTGGCGGTGGAGGAACCTAAACTTCGCCAATTCAAGCCAGCTTGAGGTCAGGTGCAATGAGTGTGATGGACATCAGCAAGGTGGCGCAGCAGGCCGGCGTTCCGGCGTCGACCCTGCGCTTCTACGAGGAGAAGGGGCTCATCGCCTCCGTCGGGCGGCGCGGCCTGCGGCGCCTGTTCGACGCCGCCGTGCTGGAGCGCCTGTCGCTGATCGCGATCGGCCGGGCCGCCGGCTTCTCGCTCGAGGAGATCGGGCTGATGTTCTCGCCGGACGGCCAGCCCCGCATCGACCGCCAGCGGCTCGACGCCAAGGCCGACGAACTGGACGCGACGATCCGCCGCCTGCAGGCCATGCGTGACGGGCTGCGCCATGCGGCCGCCTGTCCTGCACCGACACATATGGAATGCGCCAGCTTCCGGCGCCTGCTGAAGGCGGCGGCCTCGGGTGCCGTCCGCGCGCCCAAGGCCCGCGTGGTGGCGTCTGCGAAGATCCAGGGCTAGTCCACGCCATGCCTCCTCCACGATCCATCCAGTGGGCGCAGCTCTTCGCGCTGCCCGAGCAACCCGGCCTGCCGCTGCAGGGCCGCCTGCGTGCGGCGGTGGTGCAGGCCATCCTCGAGGACCGGCTGAGCCCGGGTGCGCCGCTGCCCTCGTCGCGCGAGCTGGCGACGCTGCTGGGCCTGAGCCGCAACACGGTGACTTCTGCCTACCTCCAGTTGATGGACGAGGGCTTTCTGGAGGCCCGCCCGCGCAGCGGCGTCTTCGTGGCGCAGAACGCGCGGCCGCTGTCGGCCGAGCCGGCGGAGCCGCTGGTGGGGCGCAGCGGCCAGTCGGGCCAGCCGCCGGAGTGGTCGGCGCGGGTGCGGCGTTCGCTGATCGACCGGCCGACGCTCGCCAAGCCCGACCGCTGGCGCGACTACCCCTATCCCTTCGTCTACGGCACCTACGATCCGCAGCTGTTTCCCACCGAGGACTTCCGCGAGTGCTGCGCCCGCAGCCTGGCGCGCTCGCAGCTGCCGGCCTGGACGCCCGACTTCGAGACCGACGACGTGCCCGAGTTGATCGAGCAGATACGCACGCGCCTGCTGCCCAAGCGCGGTGTGTTCGCACTGAAGGAGGAGATCCTGGTCACGCTCGGCGCGCAGCATGCCTACTACCTGCTGGCGGAAGCCCTGTTCGACGAGAACACCCGCGTCGGCCTGGAGGAGCCGGGCCATCCGCACGCCCGCAACAGCTTCGCGCTCCGCAACCCGAAGTGGGTGGAGATCGGCGTGGACGACGACGGCCTGGTGGTCGATGCGCTGCCCGCGGCCGACTACCTGTTCTGCACGCCCTCGCACCAGAGCCCGACCACCGCGACGCTGAGCCTGGAGCGGCGCCAGTGGCTGTTGCGCAAGGCCGAGCTGCAGGACTTCGTGATCATCGAGGACGACTACGAGGCCGAGAACCTGTACGAAGGCACGCCGATGCCGGCGCTCAAGAGCCTGGACAAGACGGGCCGGGTGATCTACGTGGGCTCGGTGTCCAAGAGCCTGTCGCCGGCACTGCGGCTGGGCTTCATCGTGGCGCCGCGCGCATTGATCAAGGAGCTGCGCGCGATCCGGCACGCGATGCTGCGGCATCCCAGCGCCTTCCTGCAGCAGGCCTATGCGCTTTTTCTTTCGCTGGGGCACCACGAGTCGCATGCGCGCCGGGTCAACCACGCGATGCAGGAGCGGCTGGCGCTGGCGGCGCAGGCCCTGCGCGACCACCTGCCGGATTTCGAGTTCAGGCTGCCATCGGGCGGCGCGTCGATCTGGGTGCAGGCGCCCTCATGGGTGGACGCGGGCGAGCTGGCGCTGATGGCACGGCAGCATGGCGTGCTGATCGAGGCGGGCGACGTGTTCTTCGGCAAGCCGCCTTATCCGTGTCCCTTCTTCCGGCTGCGCCTGTCGTCCATCCCCTCGGCCCAGATCGCGGCGGGCATCCGCGCCCTCGGCGTGGCGGTGAAGGACCTGGCGCAGGCGCGGGGTGAATCGGTGAGCGGCGGGGTGCCGGAGCACTGAGCCGGGTCGTCAGAAGTGCTTGGCGGTGAAGACGGCCGCTGCCTTCGTCCGCTCCACCAGGGCCTGGCTGCGGACCTGCACCATCTCGCACACCGGCCGCAGAAAGTCGCGCTCCTCGTCCGTGTAGGGCTGCTCGTCCAGCACGGATTTCGCTGTCGACATCGCCTGTGCAAGCCTCGTGGCCTCCCGCTGCAGCAGGGACTTGGGGATTCCGCACTGATGTGCGAAGTACGCGAGGTTGAAAGGCGTGAGCTCATCCCAGGTGAACGCATCGCCGACGGCCATGGCGTAAGTGTGGTCCAGTTCCGGGTATTGCTCGACGCTCACCAGGTCGTACCACGGCGACGGCGCCATCCACTCGCCCTGCACGAAGAATGAGAAGTTCTTTCCGTGGGCGTCGGCATTGCCGATGACCACTTGGAAGAGAACCCAGCGCAGCATCTCCAGCTTCGCCCTGGCAGGCTGCCGCACCCATCTCACGGTGGCGAAGAGCTTGGGCAGCGTCATGCCGTCGCGGTACTTGGCCAGTTCGCCGGTGTGGCCGAGGTTGCGTTCGTACTTCGCTTCTACCGGCATGTCGCAGGCCTGGCAGGCGTCGATGATGTGCAGCTTGTGAACTTCATCCGCAGCGGATTGCCGGTCGAAGCGCTGCACGACCAATACAGGCGTCGGCAATCGCATGATGGACACGTGGGCCACGGCGTCCGTGCAGCGTGCCGCCAGGCGCATGCAGTAGTGCTCGTTGACCACCAGGTGCGGTGTGCGGTTCGTCCTTGGCTGCGGCTTCAGGATGTAGGTGGAGGCGAGCGGTGGCTCGGCCAGCCGCATCGTCGCCTCCGGGTCCAGGCCCGGGTCGCGGGCGGCGAAGACGGCCAGTTTGTCCTGGTAGCCGGCAATGGACATGCGCAGCTTGCCGTCCCAGACCGCCAGCCCACCTTCCGACGCGTCGAGGATCCGCGCATTGAGTTCGGTTCGCGTCAGCTCCCGGCATTGCGCGCGTGCGGCCGGCGGCTGATCGATGGGCCGGAATTCGAGCGCGCCTGTGGTCTCCCCCCCCATGCTGCGCAACAGCGCGAAAGCGTTATTGGGGGCGACGTGCAACTGCTCGATGGCTGCGCGCAGCGGTGCTCCCTCGGGAAACAGGTTGACGACGAAGCGCCGTATGGCACCCGAGCCGTAGCCACCTTCCGGTGCCTGCCACGGAAAGGCGGGCGAGAGCTGAAAGAGACCCCTTCTTCGCCAGGCATCGTCGTACGTGAAGGTCCATGTGTCCTGCTGCGGTGCGAACGCAATCTCGCCGACCCGCTGGTCGTTGCCGTGGCTGACCAGCAGGTGGTGCACGACGTCGTCAGACGCGCTCACCGCGGTGCTCTCCCAGGTTTCGGAGGATGTCCGTCAGCTCGTGCTTCGGACCCACCAGCATGGCAAGGCCCAGGCCGTCGAGCACGGCAAGGAGCTTGTCCAGGCGCACGGCGCCGACGCCGTTCTCCAGCCGCGAAAGGGTATCGACCGAGATTCCGAAAAGGCCTGCGGCATCATCAATGCGAAGGTGCTGGTCCTTGCGCACGCTCTTCAGGCGCGGGCCGAGCGCCGTGGCGTCCTTGACGAGCAACGGCATCTCTTCAGCAGGGCGAGAGGCTGTCGGGCCTTTCGCTTCGGGAGGCGTCTCGGGCATGGCGGAATTCCAGTTCTTCGGATGCGCGCGGCCTGCTGGCGCATCGCGTTTCTGAAAATCCGAAATTCTAGGGCTCAGAGCGCCTCGGCGCCTGTTTTTTCTGAAATTCCGAAATAAGTGGCAACTCCGCCTGGCACATAAGCAAATTTCTGAAATTCCGAAACCGCGCCCACCTCCGACCGGGGCTCAGCGCCCCACGCCACGAACCCGGAGCGCAGCCGTGTGCTCCAGTTCCCCCTTGCGCCCGATCAGCCAAGCACACAAGGCCGACACCACGCCCGCGAACAGCACGTACATGCAGATCTGCCAGGGCTGCCCGCCGCCCGACTTGAGCAGCGCGGTGGCGACGATCGGCGTGATGCCCGAGGCGAAGATGCCCGAGAACTGGTAGACGAAGGAGATGCCCGTGTAGCGCACCTTCGCGTCGAACAGGTCGCAGAACAGCGCGGCCTCCGGCCCGTACACCGAGGCATAGAAGATGCCGAAGGGCACGATGATCGCCAGCCACACCAGCAGCACGTTGCCGCCGCTGTGCGTCATCAGCCAGAAGCCCGGGAAGGCGGCGATCGCCGTGATCAGCGAGCCCCACATGTAGACCTTGGGCCGCCCGAGCCGGTCGGACATGCGGCCGAAGAAGGGGATGGTGAAGATCATCACCACCGCCGCCGCCATCACGCCCAGCAGGGCCTCGGTGCGATTGATCTTGAGCGTGCTCGTCAGGTAGTTGATCGAGAACACGCCGAAGATGTTGAAGAACACGCCGTCGATGTAGCGCGCCCCCATGCCCTTGAGCACATTGCCGGGGTAGCGCTTGAGCATGTCCATGAAGGGGATGCGCAGCTCGGCGTTGCGGGCCTTCACCGCCGCGAACTCCGGCGTCTCCTGCACGTGCAGGCGGATGTACATGCCCACCGCCACCATCACGCCGGAGAGCAGGAAGGCGATGCGCCAGCCCCAGGCCAGGAATTGCTCGTCCGTCAGCAGGAAGGACAGCAGCGCCACCACGCCCGAGGCCAGGCACAGCCCGATCGCCAGTCCGATCTGCGGCAGCGAGGCGTAGAAGCCGCGCTTCTCCTTCGGCGCGTATTCGTAGGCCATCAGCACCGCGCCGCCCCATTCGCCCCCCAGTCCGATGCCCTGCGCCACGCGCAGCAGCAGCAGCAGGATGGGCGCGGCGATGCCGATCTGCGCATAGGTCGGCACCAGCCCGATCAGGAAGGTGGCCACGCCCATGATCATGAGCGTCAGGATCAGCATGCTCTTGCGGCCGATCTTGTCGCCGAAGTGGCCGAAGATCACGCCGCCCAGCGGCCGCGTCACGAAGCCGACGGCGAAGGTGGTGTACGCCAGCAGCGTCGACACCACCGGGTCGCTGCCCGGGAAGTAGAGCTTGTTGAACACGATGCCGGCCACCACGCCGTACAGGAAGAAGTCGTACCACTCGATGCTCGCGCCCACGAGTGCCGACGTCACTACCCGCCGGATCGCCTTCTCGTCGCTTGTTGCTGCACTCATCTCTTGTCTCCAATGAAGCGTTGTTGTGGATGCCCCGTGAGGGGCGACGGACTGCAGGGAAATCAGGCGGCCAGGGCAGCGGGCGCCGCGGCAGCGGTCGCGTCCTCGCGGATCATGTCGACGGCCTTCTCGGCCATCATCACGGCCGGTGCGTTGGTGTTGCCCGAGACCAGCGTGGGCATGGCCGAGCAGTCGATGACGCGCAGCCCGCCGATGCCGTGCACGCGCAGGCGCGTGTCGACCACGGCCAGCGGGTCGCTGCCCATGCGGCAGGTGCCGCTGGGATGGAAGATGGTGGCCCCGTTGTTGCGGCAGAACTCGAGCAGGTCCTCGTCGCTGGTGGCATCGGGCCCGGGCTTGATTTCGCGCTTGACGTAGGGCCGCATCGCCGGTGCGGCCGCGATGGCGCGCGCCGCCTTCACGCCGGCCACGGTGGTCGCGCGGTCGAGTTCGGTGGCGAGGTAGTTGGGCTGCATCGAGGGCGGCTCGGCCGGATCGCGCGAGCGGATGCGCACGTGGCCGCGCGACTCCGGACGCAGCTGGCACACCGAGAAGGTGAAGCCCGACCAGGGATGCACCTTGCCGCCGGCCATGTCGGCCGACAGCGTGGCCACGTGGAACTGGATGTCGGGCGTGCTCGCGACCGGGCGGCCGCCGGCGTCGCGCAGCGCGCGCATGAAGCAGCCGCCCTGGTTGATGCCCACCGCCAGCGGGCCGCTGCGGTGCATCAGCCATTCCAGGCCCAGCTTGGCCTGGCCGACCCAGGAGTTGAGCTGGTCGTTGGTGGTGATGGGCTGCGTGCATTCGTAGCTCAGGCGGATCTGCAGGTGGTCCTGCAGGTTCTCGCCCACGCCGGCCAGGTCGTGCACCACCGGGATGCCGAACTGCTGCAGCAGCGCGCGCGGGCCGATGCCCGAGAGCTGCAGCAGCTGCGGCGACTGCAGCGCGCCCGCGGCCAGCAGCACCTCGGCGCGGCAGCGCGCGGCCTTTTCCACGCCGCCCTGCCGATAGCGCACGCCGACGGCCCGCCGGCCGTCGAGCACCAGGCTGCTGGCCAGCGCTTCGGTCTCGATGCGCAGGTTGGGGCGCTGGCGTGCGGGCGCGAGGTAGGCCTTGGCCGTGCTGCAGCGCCAGCCGCGATGCGTGGTGAGCTGGTAGTAGCCGGCGCCTTCCTGCGTGGCGCCGTTGAAGTCCTCCGTGCGCGGCACGCCGATCTGCTGCGCGCCGGCGATGAAGGCTTCGATCAGCTCGTGCTTCGCACCGATGTCCGAGACCTTCAGCGGCCCCTTGCCGCCATGAAAGGCGTCGGCGCCGCGTTCGTTGCCCTCGGATCGGATGAAGTAGGGCAGCACCTCCTCGTAGCCCCAGCCGGGGTTGCCGAGTGCGGCCCAGTGGTCGTAGTCCTCGCGCTGGCCGCGGATGTAGATCAGGCCGTTGATCGAACTCGATCCGCCCAGCGTCTTGCCGCGCGGCCAGTAGATGCGGCGCCCGTTCATGTTCGGGTCCGGGTCGGTCTCGAAGCGCCAGTTGTAGGTGGGGCTCCACATCGTCTTGCCGTAGCCGATAGGCAGGTGGATCCACAGAGATCTGTCCTCGGGGCCGGCCTCCAGCAACAGCACCCGCGTCGACGGGTCTTCGCTCAGCCGCCCGGCCAGCACGCAGCCGGCCGAACCGGCGCCCACGACGATGTAATCGAACTCTTCTTCAGCAGGCATTCAGGGCTTCCGCAATAAGACAATCGCTTCGGTCACCGATGCTAGGTGAATGATTTTCGGAACGCAATGTTCCACTTTAACTGTTTGATAGAGGTTTTCACCTATGACGCGTCCTGCGCGCAAAGCGGCTGCCGTCCCTGCCATTGCCGCGGCTGAGAAGAAGGGAGCCGTGCCGGCCGAAGCGCTGGCCGAGGAGCAGAGCACCGGTTCCTCGGCCGAGCGCAGCCTGCGCGTGCTGTCGCTGCTGGCGAACGAGGGCCGTGCGCTGTCGCTGGCCGACCTGGCCGCGCGGCTGTCGCTGCCCAAGGGGACGGCGCACCGCATCTGCACCCAACTGCTGGCCTCCGGCTTTCTGGCGCGCGACGTGGATGAGCGCATGTTCAGCGTCGGGCCGGCGCTGCGGCGGCTGGCCTTCGACACGCTGAACCACGGGGTGGTGCGAGGACAGCGCCACGAGGTGCTGGCGGAACTGGTGCGGCAGGTGGGGGAGACCTGCAACTTCACCACGCTGGATGGGGTGCAGGTGCTGTATCTCGATCGCGTCGAGGCGCAATGGCCGTTGCGGTTGACGCTGGACGTGGGGTCACATGTGCCGTTGCATTGCACGGCGAGCGGCAAGCTGTTCCTGGCGCGGATGGGGAAGAAGGAACGCGATGCGGTGATCGATCGGATCACGTTGACGCGCATGACGAGACACACCATCACCGATGCAGACGCGCTGCGGGCAGAGTGCGATGCGATCGCCGAGCAGGGCTACTCCTGCGACCGGGAGGAGTTCATGGCGGGGCTGGTGGCGGTGGCGGTGCCGGTGCTCGATGAAGCCGGCCGGCAGCGCGCGGCGATCGCGGTGCACGCGCCGACGGCGCGGATGACGATCGAGGAGGCGGTGGAGCGGATTGGGGCGCTGAGGGATGCGGCGAAGAGGATGCGGGGGTTGCTGTAGCGTTGCGGATGGTCTTGCTTTTTGGCCTGCTCCCGCTGGGAGAAAGTGAGGGCTCTGCCTTGCTATCTCTTTCTCTGGGAGAGGTTGGAGGGGAGGGCTCTGGGCCCTTGTTTTGGGTTGGACTTGGCGTGCGGGCCCTTGTTTTTGCCTTCTTGGGTGTTTGGCGCAGGAGCCGGGAATTCGCCCCGGCGGGCGAGTTACTTTCTTTGTCTCGCCAAAGAAAGTAACCAAAGAAAGGCGACCCCACTGTGCGCGTC
>NZ_BAABGJ010000027.1:154586-261599 GCF_039541515.1 Variovorax defluvii | reverse complement strand
TGAGCGAGCCCAGGGTCACGATGAAGGGCGGCAGCTTGAGGAAGGCGATCAGCACGCCGTTGATCAGCCCGAAGAGCAGCCCGCAGCCCAGGCCCGCGGCGATGCCCAGCATGCCCAGGCCGGGAATGGTGGACACCAGCATCGCCGACACCGCGGAGGCCGCGAGGATCGAGCCCACCGACAGGTCGATGCCCGCGGTGAGGATGACGAAGGTCATGCCGGCGGCCAGCACGATGTTGATGGAGGCCTGCTGGGTGATGATCGAGAAGTTCTGCCAGCTGGCGAAGTTCTCGCTCGACACCGTGAAGCCGATGCACAGCAGGATGAGCACCGGCAGCATGCCGATGGCGCGCAGGAAGTCCTTGCCGCGCGACGCCGGCACCGGCGGTTTGACGTGGGCGGAGGCGCCGGGTGCGCCGCTGCCGTCTGCGATGGGTGCGGCGGCGGGGAAAGGCTCGGGCAGGGCCTGATCGGCCGGATGGGTGGGGTTCATGGTCTGTCTCCGGAGGGCTCGGTGGGCGAGGGTGGGCTCGTCAGTGGACGGTCGGGGCCGTACCCGTGGTCGCGCCGGTCGCCAGGGCCACGATGTTTTCCTGGGTGATCGGGATGCCGGTGTCGCCGCCGACCTCCCCGACCAGGCGGCCTTCGCGCATCACGATCACCCGGTCGCACACGCCGACGACTTCGGCCAACTCGCTCGAGATCACCAGCACGGCGACGCCGCTGCGTGCCAGCTCGTCGATCAGCCGGTAGATCTCGCTCTTGGCGCCGATGTCGACGCCGCGTGTCGGCTCGTCGAGGATCAGCACCTTGGGCTTGAGCTCCAGCAGGCGCGCCAGCAGTACCTTCTGCTGGTTGCCGCCCGACAGCGAGCCGACGTTGACGCGCGGCGAGGCGACGCGGATCGAGAGCTGCCGGATGGCGTCCCGGGCCCGCTCGAAGGCGCGCCGGCCGTCCATCACGCCCGCGCCATGGGCATCCTTCGGGCACACCATCACGTTGATGTTGTCGCGCACGCTCAGGTCGAGGAACAGGCCCTCGCCCTTGCGGTCTTCCGTCAGGTAGAGGATGCCCGAGCGGATGGCGTCGAGCGGCTGCTCGATCCTGAGCGTGCGCTCGCCCATCTGCACGTCGCCGCCGGTGCGCGCATCGGCGCCGAAGATCAGGCGCGCCAGTTCCGTGCGGCCGGCCCCGACCAGGCCCGCCAGGCCCAGCACCTCGCCGGCGAACAGCTCCAGGCTGCAGTCGCGCACGCGCCGGCCGTCGGACATGTGCCTCACCGCCAGTGCGCGCGCCCCGGTGTGCAGGCCGTGGTGTTCCTTGCGGTAGAAGCCCGACAGATCGCGGCCCACCATCATCTTCACCAGCTTGTCGCGCGAGAGTTCTGCACGCCCGAGCGTGCCGACGTAAGTGCCGTCGCGCAGTACCGTCACTTCGTCGGCGAGCTCGTCGATCTCGTCCATGCGATGACTGATGTACAGGATGGCCATGCCCTCGGCGCGCAAGCGCTTGATCAGCGCGAAGAGGCGGTCGGTCTCGTGCGTGGACAAAGGCGTGGTCGGCTCGTCCATCACCAGGATGCGGCAGTCGAAATGCACCGCGCGGGCGATTTCCACCAGTTGGCGCTTCGCGATCGACAGGGTGTCGACGATCGTGCCCGGCCCGAAGTCCGCACCCAGGCGCTCCAGCGTGGCCGCGCACGATTCGGCCATGCCGGCACGGTCGACCAATGCGCCCTTGACCATCGGGCGGCCCATGTAGATGTTCTCCGCCACCGTGAGGTTGGGGGCGAGGCTCAGCTCCTGGTAGATCACCGACACGCCGAGCGCCTTGGCCGCCAGCGGGCCGTCGATGCTCACCTGCTTGCCGTCGATGCGGATCTCGGCGCCGGGGTCCGGCATGTAGGCGCCCGAGAGAATCTTCATGAGCGTGGACTTGCCGGCGCCGTTCTCGCCCATCAAGGCATGCACGAGGCCTTTGTTGGCGTGCAATTGAACGTTCTGCAAGGCCTTCACGCCGGGGAAGGTCTTGGAAATGTTGCGCAACTCCAGAAGATGCGCGGTGGGTTCAGGCATGGAGGGTCTCCTTGGCGGTATGGGAGAAGGCGGCGGTGGGCTGTCCGCGCAGCACGTCGGCGCGGGGCGAGAAACTGAAGAACATGGGCAGGCTGGCGGCGCCGACCGCGCCGGCGTTGGCGCGGAAGCTGCCGCGCACGAGCCGCGGGGTCTGCCGCGCTTCGGGTGCGATCTGCCTGAGGCCTGCATCGACGCGGCGGATGAGTTCGTCGATCAGCCCGCTGTCGATGTCGCAATCGATCACGACCGCGGGCAGGTCGAGCACGGCGAGAGCGGCGCGCAGCGAGGGCACCAGCGCGTCGACGCAGTCGTCCAGCCATTCGCGCACCTCGGGCCGGCCGGCCTCGATGCAGCTTTCGAGGTCGTCGTGGTTGCGCACCATCACGCCGTGGTGGCGCAGATGACGCGTGAGCGAATTGAGCGAGGCGCGTGACAGCAGGATGTCCCAGCGGCGCTGCGACGGCGGCGCCGATGCCAGGGCGCTGGGCGGCACCGGCACCAGGCCGAGGTCGGCCGCATTGCCGGTGCTGCCGCGCAGGCTCTCGCCGCCGACCACGGCACCTGCGCCGAGTGCCGCGCCGATGAAGACATAGAGGAAGTCGCTTTCCTCGCGGCCGACGCCGAAGAAGAGCTCGGCGATCGCGGCCGCGTTGCCGTCGTTTTCCTTGAACACGGGTTGCTGCACCGCCTGCGAGAGCATGGTGCCGAAATCGACGCCGTTCCAGATGCGGAAGTCGGCCTTCAGGTCGAGTTCGCGCAGCCAACTGCCCAGGTCGTAGGGCTGCGCCAGGCCGACGCCCATGAGGCGGCGGCGCTGGGCGCCGTCGAGCACGTCCAGCATGCGGCCCACGCCCTTGCGCACCAGCAGCAGGGCTTCGTCCGGATGGGGGAGCGGCAGGCCGTGCGCCTCGCGCGCCAGGATCTTGCCGCCAAGGTCGAGCAGCACGGTCTCGATGCTCGCGCGGTCCACGCGCACGCCGATGCCGAAGGCGCCTTCCGGATTGATGCGGTACAGCCCGGCGGGCTGGCCGCGCTGGCCTTCCTGGCGGCGTCCCGCGGGCTCGATCAGCCGGGACTCTTCCAGCGACTGAACGATGCTGCCCACCGCGGTGTTGGTGAGCTCGGCCCAGCGCGCGAGATCCGCCTTCGACGCTTCGCCGGCGCGGCGCAGCCGCTGCAGCAGGCTGCGCTCGTTGTAGAGGCGCAGGTTGATCGAATTCGTCCCCCGTCCGGGGTGGCGTGGTCGCACGGGTGTCTCCGGTCTATTAATTAATTCAAGTTGAAGAAAGTTTAGGACGGGGTGGCTGAAACGAGGTCAGGGATTTCCCCGATATGTGAGAACGAGGCTCTCGAACAGCCAGCGGAGCCGGCTCTTCGCCGCCGAAAGCAGGGCGTGGCAATAAGTAAATACAGTTGATTTATTAAATAAGAGGCTCGACAATCCGCCTGCCACGGAGCGAATCACCAGGACCCGCGGCCGGTGCACCGGCCCGCAGCCGGAGACGAACACTTGCCCAAGAACACCGACACCCTGAATGGCACCCCGGCCCAGGACGGGATGCGCCCGCGCGGTTCCAACCAGGGGGGGCTGCGCCAGTTCAACGAACGCGTGGTGCTGCAGGCCATCCGCCTGCACGGAGAGCTGCCGAAGGCGGAGATCGCGCGCCTGACGCACCTCACGCCCCAGACGGTGCAGATCATCACTTCGCGCCTCGAAGCCGATGCGCTGGTGCTCAAGCGTGCGCCGGTGCGCGGCAAGATCGGGCAGCCGTCGGTGCCGATGGCGCTGAACCCGGACGGCGCCTATTCGATCGGCATCAAGATCGGCCGGCGCAGCCTCGATGTGCTGCTGCTCGACTTCACGGCGCAGGTGCGCGAGCGCCTCACGCTGGCCTACGAGTTCCCCGATCCCGACACGCTGTTCGACGAAATCCGCGCGCGCCTGAAGCGCTTGCGCCGCTCGCTCGGGCCGAGACGGGCACAGCTGCTCAGCGGCATCGGCATCGCCGCGCCCCTGTCGCTCGGCGGCTGGCAGTCGCTGCTCGGCGTGGCGCCGGAGCAGGCCGCGAAGTGGAACGACATCGACATCCGCGCGCGGGTGGCGGCCATGACGACGCTGCCGGTCGAACTGGTCAAGGACACGGCGGCCGCCTGCGTGGCCGAGCTGGTGGCCGGGCGCGGGCGCAGCGTCCGCAGCTTCCTGTACGTCTTCATCGATACCTTCATCGGCGGCGGGCTGGTGATCGACAGCCACCTGCGCCCGGGTGCCACGGGCAACGCCGGTGCCCTGGGGTCGATGCCGCTGGGGCTCGGCGGCGCCGACGGCGCACCGCCTCCGCAGCTGCTGAGCGTGGCCTCCCTGGTCACGCTGGAGAAGATGTACGCGCAGGCCGGACTCGATGCCCGCGCCGTCGCGGACGCGCGGGCGGTCGAAGCGCCATGGCTGCCCGTCACGAACGAATGGATGCGCCAGGCCTGTCCGGCGATCGCCATGGCCATCCACGGCGCGACGGCGCTGCTCGAACTCGACGGCGTCATCGTCGACGGATCGTTCAGCCGCGACCTGCTCGCGCAGGTGCTGGCGCAGGTCGGCGGCGCGCTGGACCGATTCAGCTGGGAGGGCATCGCCCGGCCCGAGCTGCTGGCCGGCACCATCGGCGCCGATGCACGCGCGATCGGCGGCGCCATCTTGCCGCTGTACGCGAACTTCGCCCCCGATCGCGACCTGTTCCTCAAGCTCGATCGCTGATCACACCCCCCGGAGACCCCATGACCCACGACCGCAGCGCCCAACTTGCCCAGCACTTCCCCCTGCTCGAGGACATCCCCGCCGAGCACCGCCTCGATGCCCCGGTGCACCAGCGCCTGTCGCTGGTCGGCGGCCAGATGCGGCCCTGGAGCGGCCCGTGCAAGACGGTGCTGTCGCCGGTCTGCACCCGCGACGCCGCCGGCGGCGAGCCGCGCCAGGTGGAGATCGGCAGCTACCCCGTGATGGGCGAGGCCGAGAGCGACGCGGCACTCGACGCCGCCGTCGCCGCCTACGCCAACGGCCGCGGCGCCTGGCCCACGATGGCCGTGGCCGAGCGCATCGGCTGCATGGAAGCGTTCGTGCGGCGCATGGCGCAGCAGCGCGAGGGGGTGGTGAAGCTCATCATGTGGGAGATCGGCAAGAGCCTGGCCGACTCGCGCAAGGAGTTCGACCGCACCGTCGAATACACCCAGGCCACGATCGAGGCGCTGAAGGATCTGGACAACGGCAGCTCGCGCTTCGTCGTCGCCGAAGGCACCATCGGCCAGATCCGGCGCACGCCGCTGGGCGTGGTGCTGTGCATGGGGCCGTACAACTACCCGCTCAACGAGACCTTCGCCACGCTGATCCCGGCCCTGCTGATGGGCAACACGGTGGTGTTCAAGCCGCCGCAGTACGGCACGCTGCTGTTCCAGCCGCTGCTCGATGCCTTCCGATCGGCCTTCCCGCCGGGCGTGATCAACACCATTTACGCGCCGGGCGCGGTGGTCGTGCCGCGCCTGCTGGCCTCGGGCAAGGTCGACGTGCTGGCGCTGATCGGCTCGAGCAAGGTGGCCGATCACCTCAAGAAGCAGCACCCCAAGTCGCACCGGCTGCGGGCCATCCTCGGACTGGATGCCAAGAACGCCGCGATCGTCCTGCCCGACGCCGACATCGAACTCACCGTCAAGGAATGCCTGCTGGGCGCGCTGTCCTTCAACGGCCAGCGCTGTACCGCGCTGAAGATGCTGATCGTCCACCGCTCGATCGCCGATCGCTTCCTCGCGCGCTTCACCGAAGAGCTGGGCAAGCTCAAGCTGGGCATGCCGTGGGAGAGCGGCGTCGGCATCACCCCGCTGCCGGGCCTGCACCGCACGGCCTACATGACCGAGGCGCTGGACGACGCGCGGGCCAAGGGCGCCCGGATCGTCAACGAAGGCGGCGGCGCCTTCAGCCAGACGCTCTTCCATCCCGCCGTCGTCTATCCGGTGGCCGAGGGCATGAAGCTCTATCGCGAGGAGCAGTTCGGCCCGCTGGTCCCGGTCATGCCCTACGACGACGTGGAGACCGCACTCGAGTACGTCATCAGCGCCGACCACGGCCAGCAGGTCAGCATCTTCGGCTCCGACCCCGCCCGCATCGGCGCGCTGGTCGATCCGCTGGTGAACCAGGTGTGCCGGGTGAACATCAACTGCCAATGCCAGCGCGGGCCCGACGTGTTCCCCTTCGCCGGGCGCAAGGACTCGGCCGAGGGCACGTTGTCGGTGACCGATGCGCTGCGCGCCTTCTCGATCCGCTCGATGGTGGCGGCCAGGCAGACCGAACCGAGCAAGCGGCTGCTCAACGCCATCGTCACGGACCACCGGTCCAGCTTCATCAACACCGGCTTCATCCTCTGATGAGGCCTCACACCCGTCCGTTTTCAAGATGAGCCTCCATCCCGTCCTTGCCGCGGTCACCGACCGCATCCGCAGCCGCAGTGCGGCATCGCGCTCCCTCTACCTCGCCGGGCTCGAACGTGCCCGGACGAAGGGCCCGGTCCGGCAGGCGCTCGGCTGCACGAACCTGGCACATGCCTATGCCGCGGCGCCCGCCGGCGACAAGATCATGCTGCGCGAGATGCGGCGCCCCAACCTGGCGATCGTCTCGTCGTACAACGACATGCTCTCGGCACACCAGCCCTACGAGCGCTACCCCGAGATCCTCAAGCGCGCCGCGCGCGAAGCGGGCGCCACGGCGCAGTTCGCCGGCGGCGTGCCGGCGATGTGCGACGGCGTCACGCAGGGGGAGCCCGGCATGGAGCTGTCGCTTTTCAGCCGCGACGTGATCGCGATGGCCACCGCGGTCGCGCTGTCGCACAACATGTTCGATGCCGCGCTGTGCCTGGGCATCTGCGACAAGATCGTTCCCGGCCTGCTGATCGGCGCCCTGCACTTCGGTCACCTGCCGACGATCTTCGTGCCCGGCGGGCCGATGCCCTCGGGCATCTCCAACGACGAGAAGGCGCGGGTGCGCCAACGCTTCGCCAAGGGCGAAGTGGGGCACGAGGCGCTGCTGGCGTCCGAAGAGAAGTCCTACCACTCGGCGGGCACCTGCACCTTCTACGGCACGGCCAACAGCAACCAGATGCTGATGGAGGTGATGGGCCTGCATCTGCCGGGCGCGGCCTTCGTCCCGCCGAACACGCCGCTGCGCGACGCGCTCACCGCGGCGGCGGCGAAGCGGGCCGCCGAGATCGGTGCCGAGGGCGCCGAGTACACGCCCGTCGGCCGGGTGGTCGACGAGCGGGCCATCGCCAACGCGATCGTCGGCCTGCTGGCGACGGGCGGCTCGACCAACCACACCATCCACCTGGTGGCGATCGCGCGTGCCGCCGGCATCGTCATCGACTGGGACGACTTCCGCGATCTCTCGGACGTGGTGCCGCTGCTGGCCCGCGTCTATCCCAACGGCAGGGCCGACGTCAACCAGTTCCATGCGGCCGGCGGCATGGGCTACGTGATCGGCGAGCTGCTGGACCCTGGCCTGCTGCACGGAGACACGCTGACGGTGGCGGGCGAGGGCGGCCTCGCGCGCTATCGCCAGCAGCCGTGCCTGGACGAAGCCGGCCGGCTGGCCTGGCGCGATGCACCGCGCGAGAGCGGCGATGCGAGCGTGCTGGCACCCGCCGCCGCCCCGTTCAGCACCGATGGCGGGCTGAAGCTGCTGGCCGGCAACCTGGGCCGCGCCGTGGTCAAGACCTCGGCCGTGAAGCCCGAGCACCGCCGGGTCGAGGCGCGGGCGCGCGTGTTCGACACGCAAGAGGCGGTGATGGCCGCCTTCGATCTCGGCGAACTGCAGCGCGACTTCGTGGCGGTGGTGCGCTACCAGGGGCCGCGTGCCAACGGCATGCCGGAGCTGCACAAGCTCACGCCCATCCTGGGCGTGCTGCAGGACCAGGGCTTCCATGTGGCGCTGGTGACCGACGGCCGCATGTCCGGCGCCTCCGGCAAGGTGCCGGCGGCCATCCACGTCACGCCCGAATGCCTGGCCGGTGGGCCGCTGGCGCGGGTTCGCGACGGCGACCTGATCGTGTTCGACGCGGAGCATGGCGTGCTGGAGGCCCGCGTCGACGCGGCCGAATGGCAGGCCCGCCGGCCCGCGGATGCGGCGCTGGAGGACGCGCGCCAGGGCATGGGCCGTGAGCTGTTCGCGGCCTTCCGCGCCAACGCGCTCGGGGCGGAGCAGGGCGCGATCACCTTCCTGGCCGCCGAGCCCGCGGCGCCGGCCACTGCGGCGCACGTCGCGCCCGTTCACGACCACTTTGCATTCACACGAGGAGTCACGGCATGAACATCCTGAGCATCATGCGCATGGGACCGGTGATCCCGGTCATCGTCATCGACAGGCTGGAAGACGCCGTGCCCCTGGCGCGCGCGCTGGTGGCGGGCGGCATCCGGGTGCTGGAGATCACCTTGCGCACGCCGATGGCGCTCCAGGCGATCGAGGCCATTGCCGACGAGGTCGAAGGCGCCATCACCGGCGTGGGGACCATCACGCGGGCGCAGGACTTCGATGCGGCGCTCAAGGCCGGTGCGCTGTTCGGCGTGAGTCCGGGCCTGACGCCGGAGCTGGTCGCCGCGGCCCGCGACAGTGCGTTGCCGCTGCTGCCCGGCGTGATGACGCCTTCCGACGTGATCGGGGCGCGCACGGCCGGCTTCAGGGAGCTCAAGCTCTTTCCGGCACAGCAGGCCGGGGGCGTGGGCATGCTGAAGGCCTTGGCAGGCCCTTTTCCCGAGCTGAACTTCTGCCCGACCGGCGGGATCGGCGCCCCGACGGCGCCGGATTTCCTGGCCCTGCCGAACGTGGCCTGCGTCGGCGGTTCGTGGCTCACGCCGGCCGGCTCGGTCGCTGCCCGCGACTGGGGCCGCATCACCACGCTCGCGCGCGAGACGGCGCAGCTTCAGGCGGCCAAGCGCTGACGGACGCATTCACACGAGGAACCCCATGCCCAAAGTCCATCCATTCGATCTGCTCCTGTTCGGCGGTACCGGCGACCTGGCCATGCGCAAGCTGCTTCCCGCCCTGTACTTCCGCCACCGCGATGGCGACCTGCCGCCGCATGGCCGGGTCCTGGGCCTGGCGCGCGAGTCGCTGAGCCGGGACGAGTTCATCGCCAAGGTGGAAG
The DNA here is from genome assembly GCF_039541515.1 of Variovorax defluvii. Classification (NCBI taxonomy): domain Bacteria; kingdom Pseudomonadati; phylum Pseudomonadota; class Betaproteobacteria; order Burkholderiales; family Comamonadaceae; genus Variovorax; species Variovorax defluvii. Next base: position 252,349 of record NZ_BAABGJ010000027.1, on the reverse strand, counting down.
CAAGCTTCGACAAGTTCGTTCCTGCCGCGGACATCGACCGGGCGACCTTCGCGACCTTCGCGCAGCGGCTGGACTACATCAAGGTCGAGGCGAACACCCCGCAGGATTTCGGCGTCCTGGCCCATGCGCTGAAGGACTCGCCGGCGCAGGTGCGCGTCTTCTTCCTGTCGACCGCACCGGACTTCTTCGCCCCGATCTGCAAGAACCTGGCGGCGGCCGGGCTGGTCGACGCGCATTCGCGCGTCGTGCTGGAAAAGCCGCTGGGACACGACCTCGCCTCCGCGCAGAAGATCAACGAGGACGTGGGCAGCGTCTTCGCCGAGCCGCAGATCTTCCGCATCGACCATTACCTCGGCAAGGAGCCGGTCCAGAACCTGCTGGCCTTGCGATTCGCCAACGCGCTGCTGGAGCCGCTGTGGAACCGCACCTGGGTGCGCAACGTGCAGATCACCATCGCCGAACAGGTCGGCGTGGAGACCCGTGGCGATTTCTACGATCGCACCGGAGCGCTGCGCGACATGGTGCAGAACCACCTCTTGCAATTGCTGTGCATCGTGGCGATGGAGCCGCCGACCTCGATCCACCCCGATGCGGTGCGCGACGAAAAGCTGAAAGTGCTGCGTGCGCTGGCGCCCATCACCCGGGCCGACGTCGGCACGTGCACCGTGCGCGGCCAGTACCGTGCGGGCACGGTCAACGGCGCCGCCGTGCCAGGCTACCTGGAGGAAGCCGGCATTCCGGCCGACAGCGCGACGGAAACCTACGTCGCCATCCGGGCCGAGCTCCAAAGCTGGCGCTGGTCGGGTGTTCCGTTCTACCTGCGCACCGGCAAGCGGATGGCCGAGCGCGCGGCCGAGATCGTCGTCAACTTCCGCAGCGTGCCGCATTCGATCTTTCCGTCGGCAGGCAGGGAGACGCTCGGCAACCGGCTGGTGATCCAGCTGCAGCCGGAGGAAGGGCTCAAGCTCTTCATGATGGCCAAAGTGCCGGGCGACACCATGAACCTGCGGCCGGTCGGCCTGAACCTCGACTTCGCCGAACAGTTCAGGCAACGTCCGATGGAGGCCTACGAGCGGCTGCTGCTGGATGCCATCCGCGGCAACCTCACGCTCTTCATGCGCAGGGACGAACTGGACGCCGCCTGGCGCTGGTGCGAACCGATCCTGGACGCATGGCAGGCGTCGGGCGACATGCCCAGGCCGTACAGCGCCGGCTCATGGGGGCCTGCAGCCTCCAGCGCGCTGGTCGGGCGCGATGGTGCGGCCTGGCGCGAGGAGTCCTGAATCCGTGCGCGACCGTCATTGCGCAATCACTTCACGAGAGACACCATGAACACACTTCGCTGCGATCGAACCCACGCCTGGGCTGGCCTGCGCGACCACTACGAGACGCACGGTCGCCGCTTCGACCTGCGCGAGGCCTTCGCCGGCGACCCGGGCCGCTTCGACGCGTTCGGGATCGAGGCCCCCGGCCTGTTCGCCGACCTGTCGAAGAACCGCGTCGACGCCGCGACGATGAAGCGCTTGCTCGACCTGGCGAGCGAGTGCCGGCTCGCGCAGCGGCGGGATGCGATGCTGGCGGGCGCCGCGATCAACACCACGGAGGACCGCGCCGTGCTGCACACCGCCCTGCGCGCGCCGCGGGGGCTGGGTCCGTACAGCGACGATGTGCACAACGTGCTGGAGGCGATGCTCGCCTATGTCGAGTCGGTGCGCGACACGCGGGCCAGCGGCATCCGGCACATCGTGAACATCGGCATCGGCGGCAGCGACCTCGGGCCGCAGATGGCGGTGCCGGCACTGGAGGCCTTCGCGCACCCGGAGCTCGTCTTCCACTTCGTTTCCAACGTCGACGGCCATGACATCAGCGCGGTGCTGCGCCATCTGCCTCCGGCCGAGACGCTCTTCGTCGTCGCCAGCAAGACGTTCACGACGCAGGAGACCATGGCCAACGCGCAGGCGGCACGAGCCTGGTTCCTCGCCAAGGGCGGCACCGACGTGGCGAAGCACTTCGTGGCGACGACCACCAACGTCGCGGCGGCGGCCGGCTTCGGCATCGACAAGACCTTCGGCTTCTGGGACTGGGTGGGCGGCCGCTACTCGCTGTGGTCGGCGATCGGCCTGCCCATTGCCCTCGCGATCGGCGCGGACAACTTCCGCGCCCTGCTGGCCGGGGCCCACGACATGGACAGGCACTTCGCGACTGCGCCGCTGGCCAAGAACCTGCCGGTTCTGCTGGGGCTGATCGACGTGTGGTACCGCAACTTCCACGGGTTCACGAGCCGCAGCGTGGCGCCGTACCACCAGGGGCTCGAGCGGCTGCCGGCCTACCTGCAGCAGCTGGAGATGGAATCGAACGGCAAATGCGTCGACCTGGATGGCGAGCCCTTGCCGTTCGCGACCAGCCCGGTGGTATGGGGCGAGCCCGGCACCAACGGACAACATGCCTACTTCCAGATGTTGCACCAGGGGACCGACGTGATACCGGTCGAGTTCCTGCTGGTCAAGCATCCGACGCACGAGCTGGCCGACCAGCATGCGAAGCTGCTCGCCAACGGCCTGGCGCAGGCGCAGGCCTTGATGCTGGGCAAGCACACGAGCGAGGCGATGGCCGAACGCGCGCCGACCGCCGCCAAGTCGCTGGCGCCGGAGATCCTGGCCAGGCATCGGACCTTTCCCGGCAACCGGCCCAGCACCACGCTGCTGCTGGACCGGCTGACGCCCTACAGCCTCGGCGCGCTGGTCGCGATGTACGAGCACCGGGTCTTCACCAGCGGTGCGCTCTGGGGGATCAACAGCTTCGACCAGTGGGGCGTCGAGCTGGGCAAGGCACTCTGCAACGACCTGCTGCCGCGGCTCGCCAGCGGCAACACCGAGGGACTCGATGCCTCGACGGCGGGCTTGATGCGGCGCTTGCTGGCTTGAGCAGCTGCGCCTTCATGGCGCCGGCGTCTTCGGCTTGTAGTCGCAGTAGGGCGCGACCGCGCACTTCCAGCACATCGGCTTGCGCGCCACGCAGACGTAGCGGCCGTGCAGGATGAGCCAGTGGTGCGCATGCAGGCGGTAGGCCGGCGGCACGCGCTTTTCCAGCTTGAGCTCGACCTCCAGCGGCGTCTTGCCCGGTGCCAGGCCGGTGCGGTTGCTGACGCGGAAGATGTGCGTGTCGACCGCCATGGTGGGCTCGCCGAAGGCCACGTTGAGCACCACGTTGGCGGTCTTGCGGCCCACGCCGGGCAGGGCCTCCAGCTCGGCGCGCGTGCGCGGCACTTCGCCGCCGTGGCGCTCGACCAGCATGCGGCAGGCTTCCATCAGGTGCTTGGCCTTGCTGCGGTAGAGGCCGATGGTCTTGATGTAGCCCTCCAGTCCTTCGAGCCCGAGGTCGAGGATGGCCTGGGGCGTATTCGCGACCGGGAACAGCTTGCGCGTGGCCTTGTTCACGCCCACATCGGTGGCTTGCGCCGACAGAAGCACGGCCGCCAGCAGCTCGAAGGGCGTGCTGTACTCGAGCTCGGTCTCGGGCGCCGGGTTGGCCGCCTGCAGGGTGGCGAAGAAGGGCTCGATCGCTGTCTTTTTCATCGTGGGCGGCAGTGTAGGGCCGACATCCAAAATTGCGACAATGGCGGTCCTCAGGTCATCCGCAGCAGGTTCCCATGCAATTCGCCACCCGCCTCGACAACGTCGAAACCTCCGCCATCCGAGAACTCTTCAAGCTGCTGGGCAAGCCCGGCATCATCAGCTTCGCGGGCGGCTTTCCGGACAGCGCGATGTTCGACGTCGAGGGACTGCGCGAGGCCAGCAGCAAGGCGCTCGCGGAAGAGCCGGGGGGCGCGCTCCAGTATGGCGCGACGGAAGGCTACGACCCGCTGCGCGCGCAGCTCTCGGCCTTCATGAAGGGCAAGGGGGTGGAGGTCGACCCCGCCGGCCTGATCGTCACCACCGGCAGCCAGCAGGCGCTGGACCTGCTGGGCAAGACCCTCGTCTCGCGCGGCGACAAGGTGATCGTCGAGGGGCCGACATTTCTCGCGACCATCCAGTGCTTCCGCCTCTACGGCGCCCACCTGATCAGCGCGCCCGTCGATGCCGAGGGCGTGCAGGTGGACCGGCTGGAAGCGCTCATCGCCGAACACCAACCCAAGTTCGTCTACCTGATTCCGACCTTCGGCAATCCCAGCGGCGCCACGCTCAGCCTGGAACGCCGCCGCAAGGTGCTGGAGCTGGCCGTCAAGCATGGCACCGTGATCGTCGAGGACGACCCCTATGGCGACCTCTACTTCGGCAAGGCGCCGCCGCCCTCGCTGATGGCGCTGACGCCGGAGGTGCCGGGCAGCCGCGAGCTGGTGGTGCATTGCGGCAGCCTCAGCAAGGTGCTGAGCCCGGGCCTGCGCATCGGCTGGATGATCGCGCCGGCCGAGCTGCTGGCGAAGGCCACCATGTGCAAGCAGTTCAGCGATGCCCACACCAGCACCTTCGCGCAGGCCACCGCCGCGCAGTACCTCAAGAGCGGCCGCATGCCCGACACGCTGGCGCACGTGCGCAAGGTCTATGCGGAGCGCGCGGCGGCCATGGGCGCGGCGCTGAAGCGGGAACTGGGCGACGCGATCGCGTTCACGCAGCCCGGCGGCGGGCTGTTCTTCTGGGCCCGCCTGACCGGCGCCGGCGGCAAGCTGGCCGATGCGAATGTGTTCGCGCAGCGCGCCATCGAGAAAGGGGTGGCCTTCGTGCCGGGCGCGCCTTTCTACGCAGAGAAGCCCGACTTGGCGACGCTGCGGCTGAGCTTCGCGACGGCCAACATAGAGAAGATCGAAGAGGGCATTCAGCGCCTGGGCGCGGCGCTCTGAGGACGCCTCAGCGCAGCGCGTCGGCCAGGCGCAGGCCGTAGCGCTGCTCGGCCTCCTGCAGCGAGGGCGCGATCGAAGGGTGCAGGCGGACGCCTTGGTCGTGTTGTTCGGCGCGCCGCTGCAAGGCGCGTTCGCCGGGCAGGCGAACCGGCCTGCCGGCGTCGGAGGGCGGATTGGTGCGGCATTGCGCGGCCAGATGGTCCATCTGCCGCAGGAAGGCGGCCTTGCCGCCGAAAGCGTCGAGGTCGTGCAGGGTGAGGTGGACCGTCGCACCCCAGCCTTCGGGCGCGTCCGCGCGGCCGTGGCCCGCCAGTCCCGCCGTCAATGCCTCCACGAGCAGGGCCATGCCGTAGCCTTTGTGGCCATGGCTCAGGCCACCCACCGGCAGCAGCGTGCCGGGCGGCTCGGCGAACAGCACGGCCGGGTCCTTGCCGGGCCGGCCCTGCGCATCGATCAGGCATTCCTCGTCGAATACTTCGCCCGCCTTGTGCTTGCGGTTGCTCATGCCGTTGGTGGTGATGGAGGCCGAGATGTCGACCATCACGCCCCCGCCATCGCCGAGCGGGAAGCCCAGCGCCAGCGGATTGGGCGTGAACACCGCGCGCGTGCCGCCGAAGGGCGCCACGCTCGCGGTGTTGGGGTCGGAGCAGGCCAGCAGCAGCAGCATGTCCTCCTCGAGCGCGCGCAGCAGGTAGACGGCCAGGCAGGCGATGTGGTGGCTGCGCCGGATCACCAGGGAGGCGGTGCCCAGTTCGCGCGCCCGGGGCAGCAGCAGGTCCAGCCCCTGGTGGACCAGCCACGGGCCCGGCAGGCGCTGCCCGTCCCACAGCACGGCGGCAGGCCGGTCGGAGACGACCTGGGGCGCGCCCACGCGCGTCATGCGACCGCCTTCGAGTTCCTTGAGGTAGCCGGCCAGCAGGGCGAGGCCGTGCGTGTCGTGGCCGAGCAGGTCGCCCTGCACGAGCGTGTCCGCGACGGTGTCGGCGAGCGGCCCTGCGAGGCCGGTGGCCTGCAGCAGCCCGGTGGCGTAGCGGGTGAGGGCGGTGGCGTCGTAGCGCGGCGAGGTGTCGTTCATGGTGTCAGTGTGCTCCGGCCAGGCGCAGGCGTCGGCGCTGGCGCCGCCAGGCCATGGCGCCGGAGCCGGCCCAGACCAGCAAGGTGACCAGGGCCAGTCCGGCGGCGATCGGCCGCTCGACGAAGGCCAGCAAGCTGCCGTCGGACTTGATCATGGAGGTGATGAAATTCTCTTCGAGCATCTTGCCCAGCAGCATGCCGAGGATGGCCGGTGCCACCGGGAAGCCGTTCTCCTCCAGCAGCCAGGCGGCGACGCCGAAGCCGAGCAGGATCCACAAGTCGAACAGCGCGTTGTTGATGGCGAAGGCGCCGACCAGGCAGAACACCAGGATGGTGGGCATCAGCATGTTGCGCGGCATGCGCAGGATGCGGGCGGATGCCTTGATGCAGGCCCAGCCCAGGGGCAGCATCAGCAGGTTGGCGAGGATGAAGACGATAAACACCGCATAGACGTCGTGCGGGTTGTTCATGAAGATCATCGGACCCGGATTCATGTTCTTCATGTAGAGCACGCCGATCACGATGGCCGTGATCGAGTCGCCCGGGATGCCGAACACCAGCGCCGGCACCCAGGCGCCGGCGAGCGCGCTGTTGTTGGCGGCGCCGGCTTCGACCAGGCCCTCCGGGTGGCCGGTGCCGAATTTCCCGGGCTCCTTCGACAACTTCTTGCTCATCGCGTACGACATCCAGGCCGCGATGTCGGCGCCCGCGCCGGGCAGGATGCCGACCGCGGTGCCCAGCGCACTGCCGCGCAGGGTCTGCAGGGGGTACTTGCGGATCAGGCGGCCCATGCCGGTGAAGACCGAGCCGAGCTGCGGCTTGAAGCGCCTCAGCGCTTCGGCGCTGACGGTGAAGCGCAGGATCTCGGAGATGGCGAACATGCCGATCATCGCGGGGATCAGGCTCAGGCCGCCCAGCAGGTCGGCGTTGCCGAAGGTGAAGCGCGGATGGCCGGCAGGGTTCTCCAGCCCGACGCAGCCCAGCAGCAGGCCCAGGAACAAGGTGATCAGGCCCTTGAGGGGGGTGTCGCTGGTGATGAACACCGCGCAGCTCAGGCCCAGCAGCACCAGCCAGAAGTACTCGAAGGAACTGAACTTGATGGCCACCTCGGCCAGCGCCGGCGCCGCCACGATCAGCACCGCGGTGCCGAACAGTCCGCCGATGCAGGAGAACACCAGCCCGATGCCGAGCGCCGTCTCGCCCTGGCCGTTGCGCGTCATCGCGTAGGACTCGTCGGTGTAGGCCGCGGAGGCCGGCGTGCCGGGGATGCGCAGCAGGGCGCCGGGAATGTCGCCCGCGAAGATCGCCATCGCAGTGGCCGTGACGATGGCCGCGACCGCCGGGACCGGCGGCAGGAAGAAGGTGATGGGCACCAGCAGCGCGGTGGCCATGGTGGCGGTCAGCCCGGGCACCGCGCCCACGAACATGCCGAACACGCCGGACAGCAGCATGACCAGCAGCACCGTCGGCGTGGCGACGGCCTGCAGCGCGAGCAGCACCGAATCCATCAGCGCGCCCTCACCATGCGACGCCCTTCAGCACGCCCCAGGGCAAGGGCACCTTCAGCAGCTTGTAGAAGCAGGTGTGGATCAGCAGCGTCACCACGGTGCCGACGGCCAGCGCAACAGGAAGGCGCACGCCGCAGGCCCATTGCAGCAGCACCAGGATGGCGAGGCTGCACAGCAGGAAGCCCAGGCGCTCGGACAGCAGGATGTAGAACACCATGCTCAGGATGACGATGGCGAAGGCCGCCAGGCGCCGGGGCGAGCGCAGGCCGGCGTCCAGTGCGAGCCAGGGCTGCCGGCCGCGCAGCCCCTGCCAGACCAGCGCGAGCGAACACAGCGCGAGCCCGCCGGCGGCGAGTCCCGGGAACAGGGCAGGCCCGAAGTTCTGGCCGGGTGCCGGCGGGAAGCCCTGGATATGAAAGAGCACCGCCAGCGACAGCGCCAGCAGGACGGCGCCGATCAGACTGTCATGGATGCGCATCGCCTTACTTGGCGATGCCCACGGCTTTCATCGCGACCTGGAAGCTGGCGTCCTTCTCGGCCATGAACTTGCCGAAGTCCGCGCGGTCGGCGTAGAGCGCACCGAAGCCGCGCGAGGCCAGGAAGTCCTGGTAGGCCTTGCCGTCGTAGATCTTCTTCAGCGTGGCGGCCAGCCTGTCGGTCATGTCATTGGGCAGACCCTTGGGCGCGGCGAAGCCGCGCCAGGCACCGGCGTTCCACATCTTGCCGCTGGCGTCGGTGTAGAGCGGCACCTTCGGGAAGATGCCGTCGGGCCTGGAGCTCAGCAGGAGCAAGGGCCGCGCCTTGTCCGCCTCGATCAGCGAGCGCGCCTCCGGCAGCGAGCAGGACACCACGTCCACCCCGCCCGCCAGCAGGTCCTGCAGGCCCGGCGCGGCGCCCTGGCTCGGGACCCAGGCAATGGCGTTGCCGGGCAGCTTGTTGTCGACCAGCCATTGCGCCAGGCCCAGGTGCCAGATACCGCCCTGGCCGGTGCCGCTGGCCTTGAGCTTTCCGGGCGCGGCCTTGGCCGCGTCCAGCAGTTCCTTGGCGCTTTTGATCGGGGAATCGGTGCGCACGAAGATCGCGTTGGCGTCGAAGTTCATCAGCGCCAGCGGCGTGTAGTCGGCGCCGGAGAGCTGGGTCAGGCCGGCGTGGCGCATCATGCCGATCTCGACGGTGATGATGCCCAGCGTGTAGCCGTCGGGCGCGGCGGAGGCGATGGCCTGGTGCCCGACCACGCCGCTGCCGCCGGTGCGGTTGACGACGTTGATGGGCTGCTTGAGCTCCTTTTCCAGCTCCGCCGCGACGATGCGGGCCACGGCATCGGTGCCGCCGCCGGCGCCCCAGGGCACGATCATGGTGATGGGGCGTTCCGGATAGGCCGCGTGGGTGAGCCGGGGCAGGACCATGGCGGTGGCGGCTGCACCCAGTGCAGCGATCGACTGGCGGCGCTTCATGTCGTCTCCTTCGTTGTCGGAACGGCATTCGGCGCCCAAATCGCGCGGGGCGAAACTGAAGATATCCCTAGTTCAGCCGGATCGGCTTTTGCCGTAGGGGGAAACCGGTTTCTGTCCGCGAGCTCAGCGCAGCAGCTCGAGCAGCCGGTCGAGGCCGCCCTCGTCGATGGACACCATGGCCTGCTCGCGCACCTTGGGCTTGGCGTGGAAGGCGACGGACAGGCCGGCCTCGCTCATCATGGGCAGGTCGTTGGCGCCGTCGCCCACCGCGATGGCTTCGGCGGGCGAGATGCCCATCAGCGAGGCGACCTCGAGCAGCGTGCGGCGCTTCTCGGCGCCGTCGCAGATGTCGCCCCAGACCTGCTCGACCACGCGGCCGGTCAGGTGGCCTGCGGCCTCGTCGAGCAGGTTGGCGCGCGCGAAGTCGATGCCCAGGCGGTCCTTGACGCGGTTCGCGAAGAAGGTGAAGCCGCCCGAGACCAGCAGCACCTTGAGGCCGGCCGCCTTGCAGGCCGCCACCAGTGTCTCGGCGCCGGGGTTGAGGCGCAGACGTTCGTCGTAGACCTCCTGCAGCGCCGTCACCGGCACGCCCTGCAGCAGCGCGACGCGGCGGCGCAGGCTGTCCTTGAAGTTCTGGATCTCGCCGCGCATCGTGGCCTCGGTGATGGCCGCGACCTCGGCTTTCTTGCCGACCGCGTCGGCGATCTCGTCGATGCACTCGATGTTGATCAGCGTCGAGTCCATGTCGAAGGCGATCAGCTTGAAGTCGGCGAGGGCGAGGGGGGGGGTGAAGCCGCGCACGGCGAGGCCGGTCGAGGTTTCGCGCAATGGGTTCATGAAGTGGGGCGCTCAGCGGAGCCAGTTTTCGATCTTGAGGTGTGCGACACGCTCGAATTCGCGCAAGTTGTCCGTGACCAGAGTGAGCTTGTGTGCCAGAGCTTGCGCCGCAATGAAGAGGTCATTGGGGCCGATGGGCGTTCCCAGCCTTTCCAGGTCCGCCCGAAGCTTCCCGTAGTGACGGTCGGCCGGTTCGTCCAGCGGCAACACTTCGAGATCCTTCAGCACGGCTTCCAGTTGCAGGGGCAGCTTTCGGGACCGGTGGCGCGCGACGCCATAACGCAGTTCGCAGGCTGCCACGATGCTGGTGCAAAGACGGCTCTGGGGTTGGCGCTCCAGCCGATCGGCCAGGATAGCGGCCACCATGCCTTGCGGATCTCGCATCAGGGCGGACACGATGTTGGTGTCGAGCAGGTAGCCCGTCGTCACAGCTTGACGTCGTCCAGCGGCAGCAGGCCTTCGTCTACGTCCGGCCATTCGATGTCCAGCGGCTTGAGCCGGGCCAATGTGTCGAGGAGCGGATGCCGGTGCGCGGGCTCGATGATGAGCTTGTTGCCCTCGCGCCTGATGGTGGCATCGTTGCCTGGAAGTTCGAACTCGCGCGGGATTCGCACCGCCTGGTTGGCGCCATTGCGGAACAGGCGCACGGGCAAGCGCTTCGTGCGTGACGGCTCGGTCGTGCGGCGCTCGGGAGCGTTGCTTGAAGTACTACGGGGCATGGGTGCTGACATTGATCCTCTCCTGCGTGAAGGCGAGCTCTCGGCATATGTTATCAGCATATGCTCATGTGACCGAACTGCCAGGCGTGCACCTAGACAGTGAAGTCTTCCGGCACCTTCGGCTGCCCCAGGCTGCGCAGCACATCCCTCACCATCTGCGCCCGGTCCTTCGGCTCCTTGAGCTCGCGCTCGATGCGCAGCTTTTCGTTTCCGGCCAGCTTGATGTGCCGGTTCTTCTGGATGAGCTGGATGATGGCCATGGAGTCGATCGGCGGGTCCTTCTTGAAGCTGATGTTGATCACGCCCGGCGCCGCATCGACCTTGACCACGCCGTAGGGCCGCGCCAGCACGCGCAGGCGGTGCATGTCGATCAGGGTCTGCGCCTGCGCCGGCAGCTTGCCGAAGCGGTCGACGATTTCTTCGAGGAGGGTGTCGATCTGGTCGGAGGTGCGTGCGGTGGCCAGCTTCTTGTAGAAGGACAGGCGCAGGTGCACGTCGCCGCAGTAGTCCTCGGGCAGAAGGGCGGGTGCGTGCAGGTTGATCTCGGTGGTGACGGACAGGGGCGCCAGCAGGTCGGGCTCCCGACCCGCCTTGAGCGATCGCACGGCCTCGGCCAGCATCTCGTTGTAGAGCTGGAAGCCGATCTCCATCATGTTGCCGCTCTGGTTCTCGCCCAGCACCTCGCCGGCGCCGCGGATCTCGAGGTCGTGCATGGCGAGGTAGAAGCCGGAACCCAGTTCCTCCATTTGCTGGATGGCGTCCAGGCGCTGGGCGGCCTGCTTGGTCAGGCCCTCGATGTCGGGCACCATGAGGTACGCGTAGGCCTGGTGATGGCTGCGGCCGACGCGGCCGCGCAGCTGGTGCAGCTGGGCCAGGCCGAACTTGTCGGCACGGCTCATCACTATGGTGTTGGCGCTCGGCACGTCGATGCCGGTCTCGATGATGGTCGAGCACAGCAGCAGGTTGTAGCGCTGGGCCACGAAGTCGCGCATGACGCGCTCCAGCTCGCGCTCGGGCATCTGGCCGTGGGCGACGGCGATGCGGGCCTCGGGCAGGATCTGCTCCAGCTTCTGGCGCCGGTTCTCGATGGTCTCGACCTCGTTGTGCAGGAAGTAGACCTGGCCGCCGCGCTTGAGCTCGCGCAGCACGGCCTCGCGGATCACGCCGGTGCCTTCGTTGCGAACGAAGGTCTTGATGGCCAGGCGGCGCTGCGGCGCGGTGGCGATCACGCTCAGGTCGCGCAGGCCTTCGAGCGCCATGCCAAGGGTGCGGGGAATGGGCGTGGCGGTGAGGGTGAGCACGTCCACCTCGGCGCGCAGGGCCTTCATGGCCTCCTTGTGGCGCACCCCGAAGCGGTGCTCTTCGTCGATGATGAGCAGGCCCAGGTTCTTGAACTTCACGCTGGCAGACAGCAGCTTGTGCGTGCCGACCACGATGTCGACGCTGCCGTCGGCCAGGCCTTTGGCGGCGTTGGCGATCTCCTTGGCGGAGCGGAAGCGGCTCATCTCCGCCACCCGGATCGGCCACTTGGCGAAGCGGTCCACCAGTGTCTGGTAATGCTGCTCGGCCAGCAGCGTGGTCGGCGCCAGGAAGGCGACCTGCTTGCCGCCGGTGACGGCGACGAAGGCGGCGCGCAGCGCGACCTCGGTCTTGCCGAAGCCGACGTCGCCGCAGACCAGGCGGTCCATCGGGCGCGGCGAGATCATGTCCTGGATGACGGCGTGGATCGCCGCCTTCTGGTCGGCGGTCTCGTCGAAGCCGAAGTCGTTGGCGAAGACTTCGTAGTCGGCGGCCGAGAAGCGGAAGGCATGGCCCTCGCGCGCGGCGCGGCGGGCGTAGATGTTGAGCAACTCGGCGGCGGCGTCGCGCACCTGCTCGGCGGCCTTGCGCTTGGCCTTCTCCCACTGGCCCGAGCCCAGCTTGTGCAGCGGGGCCTCGTCGGCGCTGACGCCGGTGTAGCGGCTGATCAGGTGCAACTGCGCGACCGGCACGTACAGCGTGGCCTTGTCGGCGTACTCCAGGTGCAGCATCTCCTGCATCAGGGGCTTGCCGTCGGGGCCGGTGCCCTGGCCCAGGTCCATGTGGACCAGGCCCCGGTAACGGCCGATGCCGTGCGCCGAATGCACCACCGGGTCGCCGACGGCCAGTTCGCTCAGGTCCTTGATCAGCGCCTCGACGTCGCTGACCTGCTCCTGCTTGCGGTTGCGCCGGCGCGTGGTGGGCGCGGTGGCGAAGAGCTCGGTCTCGGTGACGAAGTCGATGCCCTGCTCGGTCCACGCGAAGCCGGCGGCCAGCGCGGCGGTGGCGATGCCGGTCTTCTCGCCGGCCGCGTCCTCGAATTCGGCCAGCGAGTCGAAGGCCGGCGGGTTCAGGCCGCTGGCGCGGAGGAAGTCGAGCAGGCTTTCGCGGCGGCCGTCGCTTTCGGCGATGAAGAGCACCCGGTGGGGCGTGGCGGCGATGTGGGCCTTGAGCCTGACCAGCGGGTCGTCGGCGCCGCGCGTCACCGCGAAGGGGGGCAGGGCCTCGAACTCCGCGTAGGGCGCGCCCTCGGTGGAGCGGATCGCCAGCTGCGCATGCGGCTTGGCCCGCTGGTAGAACTGCTCGCCGTTGAGGAACAAGGCCTCCGGCGGCAGGGCCGGCCGCTCCGGGTCCCCGCGCACCAGCCGGTAGCGTTCGCCGGCGTCCTGCCAGAAATGCTGGAAGGCCGGCTCGAGGTCGCCGTGCAGCACCAGGGTGGTATCGGTGCCCAGGTAGTCGAAGACGGTGGCTGTCTCTTCGAAGAAGAGCGGCAGGTAGTACTCGATGCCGGCGGTCGCGACGCCGTTGCCCATGTCCTTGTAGAGGCGGCTGCGCGTGGGGTCGCCTTCCAGCAGCTCGCGCCAGCGGTTGCGGAAGCGCGCGCGGGCCTCGTCGTCCATCGGGAACTCGCGGCCGGGCAGCAGGCGCACCTCGGGCACGGGGTAGAGGCTGCGCTGGGTGTCGGGATCGAAGGTGCGGATGGAGTCGATCTCGTCGTCGAACAGGTCGACCCGGAACGGCACTTGCGAACCCATCGGGAACAGGTCGATCAGGCCGCCGCGCACCGCGTATTCACCCGGGCTCACGACCTGCGTGACGTGGCTGTAGCCGGCCAGCGTGAGCTGCGCCTTGAGCTTCGATTCCTCCAGCTTCTGCCGGGTCTTGAAGTGGAAGGTGTAGCCGGCCATGAAGGACGGCGGCGCGAGGCGGTAGAGCGCGGTGGTGGCCGGCACCAGCACCACGTCGGCCTCCTTCTGGCTGATGCGCCAGAGCGTGGCCAGGCGCTCGCTGATCAGGTCCTGGTGCGGCGAGAAGCTGTCGTAGGGCAGCGTCTCCCAGTCGGGGAAGAGGGCGCAGCGCAGCGTGGGCGCGAAGAAGGCGAGTTCGTCGATCAGCCGCTGCGCATCGTTGGCATCGGCCGTGAAGACGGCGGTCGCGCGGCCGGCGGCGGTCTCGCGGCAGGCCAACTGGGCCAGCAGCAGCGCATCGGCGGAGAGGGCGGGGCGGGGCAGCGTGAAGCGCTTGCCTGGCGTGAGTTGGGGAAGGTGCATGGGATGCCGGGGAAATGAAGAACACCCCGCGCCGGCGGGCGAGGGGTGTGAGCGGCGATTCTAGAATGGCTGCCCTTTTTCCGCTGTGGGCCGCGGCGGTAGTCGTCGCCGCAGCCGACCGATCGAATGAATGCTTCCCGTCTTTTCGTGTTGATTCCCTGCGCCGGCTCGGGCAGCCGCGCGGGCGGGGTGGGGCCCAAGCAGTATCAGCGCCTCGCGGGGCGGCCGATGGTGCGGCATACCCTGGAGGCCTTCCGCGCCCTGGCCGGGCGCTTTGCCGGCATCGCCGTGGTGGTCTCGCCGCATGACCGCGACATCTCGGCCGCGTTGCCGCTGTTTCCGGCGGCGGGCGAACACCTGCTGCAGGTCGGGGGCGCGACGCGGGCGGCCAGCGTGCGCAACGGCCTGCAGGCCTTGAAGCAGGCGGCCGGGGCCGGCCCGCACGATTGGGTGCTGGTGCACGACGCGGCGCGCTGCCTCGTCACGCCGACCCAGATCGAGGCCCTGATCGCCGCCTGCGAGCACGATGCGGTCGGCGGGCTGCTGGCCCAGCGCCTGGCGGACACGCTCAAGACCGCGTCGCCGGATGGCCGCGTGGCGCACACGCTGACCCGCGCCGACAAGTGGCTGGCCCAGACCCCTCAGATGTTCCGCATCGGCATGCTGCTCGATGCACTCGAACGCACCGGCGACACGGTGACCGACGAGGCCAGCGCGATCGAGTCCGTCGGCCTGGCGCCGCTGCTGGTACCGGGCAGCGCCCAGAATTTCAAAGTGACCTATCCCGAGGACTTCGCGCTGGCCGAGGCGGTTCTTCAGTCCAGGCGCGGCCCATCGCCATGACTTCTTTCGACATCCGCGTGGGCGAGGGCTGGGACGTGCACCAGCTGGTCGCCGGACGCAAGCTGATCCTGGGCGGGGTCGAGATCCCGCACACCACCGGCCTGCTCGGCCACTCGGACGCCGACGTGCTGCTGCATGCGATCACCGACGCACTGCTGGGTGCGGCCGGGCTGGGCGACATCGGGCGCCATTTTCCGGACACCGACGCGCAGTTCCATGGCGCGGATTCGGCGGTGCTGCTGGCCGAAGCGGCGCGGCGCGTGCGCGAGGCCGGGTGGCAGATCGGCAACGTGGACAGCACCGTGATCGCGCAGGCGCCGAAGCTGGCGCCGCACATCCCGGCCATGTGCGCGCGGATCGCGGCCGCGCTCGGCGTCGAGGCCGGCCAGGTCAACGTCAAGGCCAAGACCGCCGAGAAGCTGGGCCCGGTGGGCGAGGGCCGGGCGATGGAAGCACGCGCGGTGGCGCTGCTGCATCGCTGACCGGCACGCCTACTTGTTGGTGGCCGTGGCCGCCGGTCCCTCCTGCTTGGCCGAAGCGGCGCGCGGCATCCGGATGTGCGCGGCGAGGCCGCGGCCGGGGGTGCTGGTGAGGGCGAAGGTCCCGCCCATGCGCTCGATGTTCTTGGTCACGATCGACAGGCCCAGCCCGGCACCGGCCGCCGAAGTGCGCGCCGTGTCGCCGCGGAAGAAGGGCTTGCTGAGCTGGGACAGCAGGGCGGGTGCGACGCCGGCGCCGTGGTCGCGCACCTTGATCAGCACGGCGTCGTTGTGGGCCTGCGCCTGGATCGTGATGTCGGCCACGCCGGTGGAAGGCGTCTTGCCGTAGCGCCGCGCGTTCTCGACCAGGTTCGAGATGACGCGCTGCAGCTCCACCTCGTCGGCCATCACCCGCAGGTCGGCCGGCACGTCGACCGTGATCTTGATGTCCTCGTGGTCCTGCACCGCGTAGACGCAGGCATCGACCACGTCGCGCAGCAGCACCGGCTTGAACTCGACATGGTCGGGCCGCGCGTAGTCGAGGAACTTGTCGATGATGGCGTCGAGCTGGGCGATGTCGGCCGCCATGTGCTCGCGCGCGTCCTCGTCGGTCACGCTCATCTCGGTTTCCAGTCGCAGGCGCGCCAGCGGGGTGCGCAGATCGTGCGAGATGCCGGCCAGCATCACGGCGCGGTCCTGTTCGATCTTGGCCAACTGGTCGGCCATGCGGTTGAAACCGACATTCACCGCGCGGATCTCGTTGGTGCGGGCGCGTTCGTCCAGCCGGTGGGCCTCGTACTCACCTTCGCGCACCTGCATGGTGGCGCGCGACAGTTGCTTGAGCGGCAGGTTGATCAGCCGCGTGATCAGCGCCGCGCCTGCCAGCGACAGCGCCATGGTCGTCATCAGCCACACCAGCCAGGTGCGGCTGCCCAGGCGGGTGAAGCGGGTCGGGTCCAGCAGCAGCCAGTAGGCATCGCTCTCGATGGTGAAGCCGATCCACAGACCGGGCTCGTCGTTCACCCGGCTCGCGACCGTCGTGCCTTCGCCGAGCCGGTTGATCAGCTCCTCGGTCACGCGCTGGTCCAGGGCGCCGGTGGTGTAGGGCGTGAAGCGATCGTTGGGCTCGCGCGGGAGAATGCGCACGCCTTCCTGGTCGGCCAGGGTCTTGATCAGCGACACCCGCGTGATCGCGTCGGAATAGACCAGCGCCGCGCGCGTGAGGTTGACGAGCGAGGCGATCTGGTGCGCGGTCTGGATGGCGCGTGGTTCGTACTCGAGCGCGCGGAAGGTCTGCAGCCAGGCGACCGTGCAGCCGATCAGCAGGAGCACCAGCAGGAAGAAGGTGCGCCAGAACAGGCTCAGCCCGAGCTGCAGCCGCGGCTTGCGCTTCGGCTGGCCGAGGCTCTCCAGCGGGCTCGGCAAGGTGACTTGCGGGCCTTCTTCGCCGAAGGGCGTGGGCGATGTGGTCTTGGGGCCGAGGGTTGCGGCCACGGAAACTCGGCGCCTCAGGTCGTGCCGTCCGGCACGAACACGTAGCCGACGCCCCAGACCGTCTGGATGTAGCGCGGCTGCGCAGCGTCGGATTCGACCAGCTTGCGCAGGCGCGAGATCTGCACGTCCAGGCTGCGGTCGAAGGGCTCGAATTCGCGCCCGCGCGCCAACTGGGCGAGCTTTTCGCGCGACAGCGGCTGGCGCGGGTGCCGCACCAGGGCCTTCAGCATCGCGAACTCGCCGGTGGTCAGGGACAGCTCTTCGCCGTCCTTCTTCAGGGTGCGCGATCCCAGGTCGAAGCTGAAGGGGCCGAAGTTGACGGTCTCGTTGTCGGTGGAGGGCGCTCCCGGCGCTTCCAGCGGCGGGCGGCGCCGGAGGACGGCGTGCACCCGGGCCAGCAACTCGCGCGGGTTGAAGGGCTTGCCCAGGTAGTCGTCGGCGCCGACCTCCAGGCCGACGATACGGTCCACGTCTTCCCCCTTGGCGGTCAGCATGATGATGGGCGTGCGGTCGTTGGCGGCACGAAGGCGCCGGCAGACCGAGAGGCCGTCCTCGCCGGGCATCATCAAATCCAGGACGATGAGGTCGACCGTGTCGCGCAGCAGGATGCGGTTGAGCGCCTTGCCGTCTTCCGCCACGATGACCTCGAAGCCTTCCTGCGTCAGGTAGCGACGCAGCAGGTCGCGGATGCGTGCGTCGTCGTCGACGATCACGATCTTGTCCGTGCGAGCAGGTGATTGATTCATTTCTACAACGCTGAATTTGTAACAGTGCCGATTTTGAGGCGGATATGCGGCCACTGAGGACTCTTTTTGTAATGCTTTGACACTAAGTTACAAAACTTGCGGCCGCTAGCCCTCTTGACACTTGCCACATATTCAGCAGTGGCACAGTCGTCCGAAGCCTGCCAATTCCTGTTCATGAAAACCGCATTTCTCCGTTCCGCCCTCATGCTGCTGTGCTGCTCCCTGTCCGCGCAGGCAGAACCGTGGGGCTTCATCCGCGTCGGAGACCAGCGGCGCGGCGAAGTACGCGCCGAGGCCCGCGTAGCGGTCGATGCCCATCGGGCGGCGAAGCGGGAAGAAGTCCAGCGGGTCGAAGCCTTCGCGGGTCGACGGCTGACGCCGGCCGAACTCGCCGAACTGCGCCAGCAGGTGCGGGAGCAATGGGTGCCGCGGCAGGACCCGCGGCAGGAACTGATCCGCTCGGCAGAATCTCAGCCGGCCGAGCGCATGATGCCGGTGCCCGGCAGCCTGCTGACGCCGGCCATCAGCCCGCGGCCGTGAGCGTGGGCCCGGGAAGGGCCTGCCCTCTCTTTTCATTCATCGGGAAAGAACCAACTTGAAAAAAATCGAGAAGATCGCGGCGTGCGCCGCATGGATGTTTGTGATGGGCGCCGGCCCTGCGATGGCCCAGACCATGCCCTGGACGCCCCCTCAGAACGTGCTGCAGCTGTCGGCCAACGGCACGGTGGAGGTGCAGCAGGACCTGCTGTCCATGACACTCAGCACCACGCGCGATGCGGCGGACGCGGCCACGGTTCAGACCCAGTTGAAGACCGCGCTGGACTCGGCGCTGGCGGAGGCGAAGAAGAATGCCCAGCCGGGGCTGCTCGACGTCCACACCGGCAACTTCAGCCTCGTGCCGCGCTACACGCGCGACGGCAAGATCACCGGCTGGTCGGGCACGGCCGAACTGGTGCTCGAAGGCAAGGACTTTCCGCGCATCACGCAGACGGCCGGCCGCATCTCCACGCTCACCGTGGGCGGCATCGGCTTCGGTCTGAGCCGTGAGCAGCGCGCCAAGGTCGAGACCGAGGCGCAGACCATCGCGATCGAAAACTTCAAGCAGAAGGCGGCCGAACTCGCCAAGGGCTTCGGCTTCGGCGGCTACACCTTGCGCGAGGTGTCGGTCAACGCCAATCAGAGCGGGCCGATCCGGCCCCGCATGATGGCCGCGGAGGCCGCCTCGTCGAAGATGGCCTTCGACTCGGCGGTGCCGGTCGAGGCCGGCAAGACCAGTGTCGTGGTCAATGTCTCGGGCTCGGTGCAGCTGAAGTAGGCCGACGTCGCCCCTGCCGGGGCGTCTTACTGCGCGGTCCAGCCGCCGTCGACCTGCCATGCCACGCCGCGCACCTGGTCCGCCGCGGGCGTGCACAGGAAGACGGCGAGCCCGCCCAGCTGCTCGACCGTGGTGAACTGCAGCGACGGCTGCTTTTCTCCCAGCAGATCCTTCTGGGCCTGCGCGACGGATATGCCTTCGCGCGCAGAGCGGTCGTCGATCTGCTTCTGGACCAGCGGCGTCAGCACCCAGCCGGGGCAGATCGCATTGCACGTCACGCCGGTGGTGGCGGTTTCCAGCGCCACCGCCTTCGTGAGCCCGACGATGCCGTGCTTGGCCGCCACGTAGGCCGACTTCTGCGCCGAGGCCACGAGCCCATGGGCCGAGGCAATGTTGATGACGCGTCCCCAGTTGGCTTCGCGCATTGCCGGTATCGCCAGGCGGGTGGTGTGGAAGGCGCTGCTGAGGTTGATCGCGATCACCGCGTCCCAGCGTTCGACGGGGAAGTCCTCGATCATGGCGACGTGCTGGATGCCGGCGTTGTTGACGAGGACGTCGATGCGGCCGAACTTCGATGCGCCGAACTTCATCATGTCCTCGATGTCCGAGGGTTTGCTCATGTCGGCGCCGTGGTACTCGACCCGCACGCCGAGTGCGGCGATCTCGGCCTTCGGCGCCTCGGCGTCGCCGAAGCCGTTGAGCAGGATGTCGGCGCCCTGTTGCGCCAGTGCCTTCGCGATACCGAGGCCGATGCCGCTGGTGGACCCCGTGACAAGCGCGGTTTTGCCTTTGAGCATGATGATCAATCTCCGGATGAATTAGGATGCAACGAACCCATTATCTTCATCGCGTTTTGCTCCGTTTCATGATCGAGCCCGTCGTCCGTCACGCCGCCCGGGAGGGAGCGATCGAATGAAGCGCGATCAACCCGGCCTCTCGATGACCGGCGCTTCCGTGGTCGACTATCCGCTGTCCGCCGCGACCGCCGAGCGCACGCCCGTGCAGGCGAACATGCTCGCCCGAGCCCGTGCCTTTGCGGAGCCGCTGATCGCCGACGAGACGCTGGACACTGGCGAGAACACGCTGGCCCATGCCGATGCGGTGGCTGCCATCGTGGCTGCGATGGGCGGGTCGGAAGCGATGCAGGCGGCCAGCTACCTGGTCTACTCCTGCCAGCACCTGAACCGGCCGCAGGAGGTGATCGCCAAGGTTTTCGGCGACAACTTCGCCGCGCTGGCGGTGGAGACGACCAAGCTCGTGCATGTGCAGAAGCAGGCGCGCTCGGCCACGGCCAGCGCGCACCTGGCCGACGGTGCCAGCTCGCAAACCGAGAACGTGCGCAAGATGCTGCTGGCCTTCTCGCGCGACCTGCGCGTCGTGATGCTGCGGCTCGCTTCGCGGCTCCAGACCTTGCGCTATGCCGCGGCGAGCAAGCAGCCGGTGCCCGAGGGCGTCGCGCGCGAATCGCTGCAGGTGTTCGCGCCGCTGGCGAACCGCCTCGGCATCTGGCAGGTCAAGTGGGAGATCGAGGACCTGTCCTTTCGCTTCCTGGAGCCTGAAACCTACAAGCTGATCGCGCGCCTCCTCGACGAAAAGCGCATCGAGCGCGAGGGCTACGTGAACAAGTTGCGCGCGCGCCTGGAGCGCGAACTGGCCGCGGAGGGGGTCAAGGCCACCGTGCAGGGGCGCCCCAAGAACATCTACAGCATCGTCAAGAAGATGCGCGGCAAGTCGCTGGACTTCGCGCAGGTCTTCGACATCCTGGCGCTGCGCGTCGTGGTGGCGGACGTGAAGGATTGCTACGCCGCCCTGGCCTGGGTGCATTCGCACTTCCAGCCGATCACCGAGGAGTTCGACGACTACATCGCGCGGCCCAAGCCGAACGGCTACCAGTCGCTGCACACGGTCGTGCGCGAGGTGGTCGACGGCCGCGTGGGCAAGCCGATCGAGATCCAGATCCGCACGCAGGAGATGCACGATCATGCCGAGCACGGCGTGGCGGCGCACTGGGCCTACAAGG
This sequence comes from Variovorax defluvii, assembly GCF_039541515.1. Classification (NCBI taxonomy): domain Bacteria; kingdom Pseudomonadati; phylum Pseudomonadota; class Betaproteobacteria; order Burkholderiales; family Comamonadaceae; genus Variovorax; species Variovorax defluvii. The sequence goes on along the minus strand of NZ_BAABGJ010000027.1, from coordinate 231,454 downwards.
AAGCGGGCACCAAGGGCTATGCGGGCGTGTGGGCGAGCGGCGAATACGATGCCAAGATCGCCGTGCTGCGGCAACTGTTGGCCTGGGAACGCGACCTGTCCGGCGGCTCGCAGGGGCAGGGCCTGTTCGACGACCGGATCTACGTGCTGACCCCGGATGCGGCCATCGTCGAGTTGCCGCAGGGCGCCACGGCGGTCGACTTCGCCTACTCGGTGCACACCAGCCTCGGACACCGTTGCCGCGGTGCGCGCGTCGACGGCGCCATGGTGCCCTTGAACACGCCGCTGCAGAACGGGCAGACGGTCGAGATCATCGCTGCCAAGGAAGGCGGCCCCTCGCGTGACTGGCTCAACGCGGAACTGGGCTATTTGGTCAGCCACCGGGCGCGCGCCAAGGTGCGCGCCTGGTTCAACGCTCAGATCACGCACGAGACCGTCGCGCGCGGACGCGAGCTGGTCGAGAAGGTGCTGCAGCGCGAGGGCAAGACCGCAGTGAAGCTCGACGACCTCGCGTCGCAACTGGGCTTCAAGTCGGCCGATCAACTCTTCGAGGTGGTGGGCAAGGACGAGTTCTCGCTGCGCAACATCGAGATGCTGCTGCGTCCGCCGCCGGAGCCGGTGCAGGCACCGGAAGACGGGTTGGTCATCAAGAAGGCGAGGGCGGGCGCCAGCACCGGCAAGGGCGGCGTGCTGGTGGTCGGCGTCTCCTCGCTGATGACCCAGCTGGCCAAGTGTTGCAAGCCGGCGCCGCCCGACCCGATCCGGGGCTTCGTGACGCGCGGCCACGGCGTCAGCATCCACCGCGCCAACTGCACCAGCTTCCGCATGATGGCGGCCCGCGATGCCGAGCGCGTGATCGATGTGGAGTGGGGACAGCCGCGTGCGGGCGCCGAAGCGCCGGTGTACGCGGTGGACGTCGCCGTCGAGGCGGCGGATCGTCAGGGCCTGTTGCGCGACATCTCCGACGTGTTCGCTCGCGAGAAGATGAACGTGATCGGCGTGCAGACGCAGTCGGTCAAGGGTACCGCCTGGATGACATTCACCGTCGAGACCGGCAATGCAGCACGGCTCGCGCAGGTGCTGGGTGTGGTGGCGGCGGTGCCGGGCGTGCGTTCGGCACGGCGGCGCTGAAAAGTGCCTCTCGCTGCCTGCTATACTCTCGCTTCTCGAACGAACTCAGGCGCGTAGCTCAGCTGGTTAGAGCACCACCTTGACATGGTGGGGGTCGTTGGTTCGAGTCCAATCGCGCCTACCAATCTTTCTTGCCCGAAGCGAAGCAGCCGGAACCAGCGGCTGCCCTCCGCGACGGTGCTGTCCCCCTCTCTTCCTCCACTTGGCCTAGCGCCTTCGTCGACTGGCGAATCCGTGGGCAGTTGTGGTACCTTGACTTCATCGGCACATCACGCGATTCGGGAGAAACAATGGCCACGCCAGAGACTGAGACAGGTCCGGCACTCGAGGAACTTCGCCTGGCAGCGCTGCTGCGCCAGGCACCGCTGGAGTTCGCGCGCGTGGTCTATGGTCTCAATGACCGGGCCAACGGTCGCGCCGGCACCATGGCCGCCGAGGACGTGGCGCGAACGGTGCGGCAGGGCTCTCCTGTCACGCGTGAACGTGCAGAGCAGCGGGCGCGTGGCTACCTGCCGGTGGCGGGCCACGAGCATTGCCCGCGTTGCTGGGTTTTCAACGGCATCAAGAGCCCGCTGCATTTCCGCGAAATGACCGAAGAGCGCCCCGAGTCGGCGGTCTGCAAAGTGTGTGGCGCCGAGTACGCCACGACGCTCGATTGACGGCTCGGCCCGGTCAGGGTAAACCTTGGCGCGGTGCAGCAAACCCGCTCCCTAGAATGGTTTGCGCTTCCACGCGCCAAACCACAAGGAGTCCGTAGTGCAGAGCAAGAAGTCCGCTGGCGACATGCCGGCGCAGCGGGTCATCAAGAAATATCCGAACCGCAGGCTCTACGACACCGAAACCTCCGCCTACATCACGCTCGCCGAGGTCCGGCAACTGGTGATGGACAAGTCGCCATTCGTGGTGCGCGACGCCAAGACCGGAGACGACCTGACGCGCAGCATCCTGCTGCAGATCATCCTCGAAGAGGAGGCCGGCGGCGCGCCGATGTTCACCGAGCCGGTGCTGGCGAACATCATCCGCTTCTATGGCCACGCGATGCAGAGTTACATGGGCCCTTACCTGGAAAAGAACATCCAGGCCATGGCCGAGGTGCAGGCGCAACTGGCCGAGAAGGCGCAGGCCCTCACGCCCGAGATGTGGTCGCGTTTCATGTCCCTGCAGTCGCCGGTGCTTCAAGGACTGATGGGCAACTACGTCGAGCAATCCAAAAATGTCTTTCTGCAGATGCAGGAGCAGATGCAGAAGAACACCGAGCAGGTGCTGGGTGCTTTCGGCATCAAGCGCCCCCCGGGCGGGCAGGCCGACCGTTAGCGGGGACAATAGGGGGCTATGAGCGAATTAGCTTCCCCTGAACCCACGACCCTGTCGGGCCCCGCGCCCAAGGTGGGCTTTGTCAGCCTGGGCTGCCCCAAGGCATTGACCGATTCCGAATTGATCCTGACCCAGTTGAGCGCGGAGGGCTACCAGACCTCGAAGACTTTCGAAGGCGCCGACCTGGTGATCGTCAACACCTGCGGCTTCATCGACGACGCCGTCAAGGAGAGTCTGGACACCATCGGCGAGGCGCTGGCCGAGAACGGCCGCGTCATCGTGACCGGCTGCCTGGGCGCCAAGACCGGCGAGGCCGGCGGCAATCTGGTGCAGCAGATGCATCCGAGCGTCCTGGCCGTCACCGGTCCGCATGCCACGCAGGAGGTGATGGACGCCGTCCACGCCAACTTGCCCAAGCCGCACGATCCATTCATCGACCTGGTGCCGCAGGCCTTCGGTGTCGCCGGGCTCAAGCTGACCCCGCGGCACTACGCCTATCTCAAGATCAGCGAGGGCTGCAATCACCGCTGCACCTTCTGCATCATCCCCTCGATGCGCGGCGACCTGGTGTCGCGGCCCGTGGGCGACGTGCTGAAGGAAGCCAGGGCGCTCTTCGAAGGCGGGGTCAAGGAACTGTTGGTGATCAGCCAGGACACCTCGGCCTTTGGTGTCGACGTGAAGTACCGCACCGGCTTCTGGGACGGCAAGCCGGTCAAGACGCGCATGCTGGAGCTGGTGCGCACATTGGGCGAACTGGCCGAGCCCTATGGGGCGTGGGTCCGCCTGCACTATGTTTATCCCTACCCGAGCGTGGACGAGGTGGTCCCGCTGATGGCAAGCGGCCAGGTGCTGCCTTACCTCGACGTGCCGCTGCAGCACAGCCATCCGGACGTGCTGCGGCGCATGAAGCGTCCGGCCAGCGGCGAGAAGAACCTGGAGCGCATCGCGCGCTGGCGCGAGATCTGCCCTGAGTTGGTGATCCGCAGCACCTTCATCGCTGGCTTCCCCGGCGAGACGGAGACCGAGTTCGAGCACTTGCTGGACTTCATCCGCGAGGCCGAGATCGATCGGGCCGGCTGCTTCGCCTATAGCCCGGTCCAGGGTGCGGCGGCGAACGAATTGCCGGGCATGCTGCCGGAGGCCGAGCGCGAGGCGCGGCGTGCACGTTTCATGGAAGTGGCCGAAGCGGTGTCCATCGCCAGGCTGCGGCGGCGCATCGGCGCCACCATGCAGGTGCTGGTCGATTCGGCCCCGGGCCTGGGCCGCAAGGGCGGCGTCGGGCGGACGTACGCCGATGCACCCGAGATCGACGGCACGGTGCGCCTGCTGCCGCCGGAGAAGATCAGCAAGACGCTGAAGGTCGGGGAGTTCACGCGTGCGCGCATCGTCGGTGCCGAGGGGCACGACCTGGTCGCGCTACCCATCTGATGCGGATCGTCGCAGGCAAGAAAAAAGCCACCGGAGACCGGTGGCTTGAATCAAAAACCCTGGAGAAGGGTTGTCTAAACTTGGTGCCCAGAAGAGGACTCGAACCTCCACGATGTTACTCGCTAGTACCTGAAACTAGTGCGTCTACCAATTCCGCCATCTGGGCCCACTTGCTGCTTGGGGTCTGACCCTTCGCAACAGGTTTTGAATTTCAGGAAAGAAAGAGAGTATATATCAAAAATATGAGCCACTCCGGCGGACTGCTGGACGAAGTTGAAGGCACGGTGCAAGGTCATCGCGATGGGCACGGTTTTGTTCAGCGTGACGACGGCGAAGCCGACATCTATCTGCCCCCTAACGAAATGCGCGCGGTGCTGCACAAAGACCGCGTCAAGGCGCGCGTCGTGCGCCTGGACCGGCGCGGCCGTCCCGAGGGCCGCGTGGTCGAGATCATCGAGCGGCCCGAGCAGCCGATCATCGGCCGCCTGTTGCACGAGGGCGGCATCTGGCTGGTCGCGCCGGAGGACAAGCGCTACGGTCAGGACGTGATGATTCCCAAGGGCGCGACGGGCACGGCCAAGGTCGGCCAGGTGGTCGTCGTGCAACTGACAGAGCCGCCCGCGCTTTTCGGCCAGCCTGTCGGGCGTGTGAAGGAGGTGCTGGGCGAGATCGACGACCCGGGCATGGAGATCGAGATCGCGGTGCGCAAGTACGGGGTGCCGCACGAGTTTTCCGAAGCTTGCATGGCCGAGGCGAAGGCCTTGCCCGACAAGGTGCGGCCTGTCGACAAGAAGGGCCGCGTCGACCTTACGGACGTTCCGCTGGTCACCATCGACGGCGAGGATGCGCGCGACTTCGACGATGCCGTCTATTGCGAGCCGGCCAAGGTCGGCCGCGGCAAGGGCTGGCGACTGCTGGTCGCGATCGCCGACGTGAGTGCCTATGTGCATACCGGATCGGCCATCGACATCGACGCCTACGACCGCGCGACCAGCGTCTACTTTCCGCGCCGCGTGATCCCCATGCTGCCGGAAAAGCTGTCGAACGGCCTGTGCTCGCTCAACCCGGAGGTGGAGCGCCTGTGCATGGTGTGCGACATGCTGGTGGCGGCCGACGGCGAGATCTACGCCTACCAGTTCTACCCGGCGGTGATGTACAGCCATGCCCGCTTTACCTACACCGAGGTGGCGGCGATCCTGGCCAACACGCGTGGCCCGGAAGCGGCCAAGCGCAAGGAGCGCGTGAAGGATCTTCTGAACCTGCACGATGTCTATCGCGCACTCCTGCAGCAGCGCGGCAAGCGTGGCGCGGTGGACTTCGAGACCACCGAGACCCAGATCATTTGCGACGAAGCCGGGCGCATCGAGAAAATCGTGCCGCGCGTGCGCAACGAGGCGCACCGCCTGATCGAGGAGGCCATGCTCGCGGCCAACGTCTGCAGCGCGGACTTCATCGCCGAGGGCAAGCACCCCGGACTCTTCCGTGTTCACGAAGGGCCGACCCCCGAAAAGAAAGAGGTCCTGCGGGGCTATCTCAAAGCCATGGGCGTGGGCTTGTCGATCACGGACGATCCCCGGCCCGGCGAGTTCCAGGCGATCGCCGAGGCGACCAAGGAGCGGCCCGATGCGCAGCAGATCCACACCATGCTGCTGCGCTCGATGCAGCAGGCGATCTACACGCCGATCAACAGCGGGCATTTCGGACTGGCCTACGAGGCGTACACCCATTTCACCAGTCCGATCCGACGTTACCCGGACTTGCTGGTGCACCGTGTCATCAAGGCCATCCTGAGCCGCACCAAGTACCAGTTGCCGATGCTGCCGACCCCGGGCGAGGCCCACGCCAAGCTTGCCAAGCGCCTGGCCTCGCGCGTGAAGTCGCCCACCGCCAAGCCGCAGAAGGCGACCGTGGCGCCGAGCAAGGAGGTGCTGGCCTGGGAGGCGGCCGGCCTGCATTGCAGCGCCAACGAACGCCGCGCCGACGAGGCCAGCCGCGATGTGGAGGCCTGGCTCAAGTGCAAGTACATGCGCGAGCACCTGGGCGAGGAATACGGCGGCGTGGTCACGGCCGCGACCACCTTCGGCATCTTCGTCACGCTCGACGCGATGTACGTGGAGGGGCTGGTGCACATCACCGAGCTCGGGGGCGAGTACTTCAAGTTCGACGAGCAGCGGCAGGAACTGCGCGGCGAGCGCACCGGCATCCGCTACGCGATCGGCACCCGCGTGAGGGTGCAGGTCAGCCGCGTCGACCTCGACGGCCGGAAGATCGACTTCCGTCTGGTTCGCGAAGGCGAGGAGCTGGCCGCGCGCGCCATGAAGGACAAGGGCGTGGCCACTGCCGGCGTGCCGACCAAGGCGTCGACCAAGCGCAGCGCGCGCAAGAAGCCCGAAGCGGTTGCCGCGGTGGAGCGCGCGCCGGGGGGCGCGCCCCAGTCCGCGATGCAGGCGTTCCGCTCCGCCGTCAAGAAGGCTGCCAGCAAGATGAAAGGGCGCAAGACGCGTCGCTAAGAATGAAGGAGAAAAAGGAATGAGCACAGACAAGAAGAGTCGCATCGCGATCGTGACGGGCGCCGGCACCGGCATCGGCCGCGCCGCCGCGCTGGCCCTGCTGGGCGACGGCTGGAGCGTGGTGCTTGCCGGTCGCCGGCTGGAGCCCTTGGCGCAGGTGGCCGACGAGTCCGGAGCAGGCGCACGCGCATTCGCCGTGCCGACCGACGTGGCGAATCCTGAATCGGTCCGGGCCCTGTTCGCAGCGGCGGTGGAGCGCTTCGGCCGGGTCGATCTGCTGTTCAACAATGCCGGCGTCGGCAACCCGCCCGGGCCCTTCGAGGAATGGACGCCCGAGCAATGGCGCGGGGTCGTCGACATCAACCTCAACGGGATGTTCTATTGCATCCAGCAGGCCTTCCGCACGATGCAGGCGCAGACGCCACGCGGCGGCCGCATCATCAACAACGGATCGATCTCCGCCAGCGCGCCGCGACCCAATTCGATGGCCTACACGGCGACCAAGCATGCAGTGAAGGGGCTGACCAAGACAGCCTCGCTCGACGGCCGCAAGCACGATATCGCTGTCGGCCAGATCGACGTGGGCAACGCGCTGACCGAACTGGCCGCGCGCATGACCAAGGGCGTGCCCCAGGCCAACGGTGAGATCGCGGTCGAAGCCGTGATGGACGTGTCCATCGTCGGCCAGTCGGTGCTCTACATGGCGAACCTGCCGCTGGAGGCCAATGTTCTGTTCCACACGGTGATGGCGACGAAGATGCCCTTCGTCGGGCGCGGCTAGGCGGCTTCAGCACCTTGCCAAGGCGCCGGCGGTGAGCGGCCGGTGCGCCGGCCAGCGCTCGGCGCGCTCGCCATGGGTCCACACGGCTTGCCAAGCGGCTGTCATCGGCTCGTGTCCGGCCGCGAGCGCCGCGCCGATCATGCCGGCCAGCACGTCGCCTGTGCCGGCAGTGGCGAGGCGGGCGTTGCCGGTCGGATTGATCCATGGCGTCTGGTTCGGTGCGGCGACGATGGTGCCCGAGCCCTTGAGCACGACGGTGGCGCCGAAACGTTGCGCGAGTTCGGTCGCGGCGCGCAGCCGATCGGCCTGCACCTCGGCCGTGCCGGTGCCCAGCAGGCGCGCGGCTTCCAGCGGGTGCGGCGTCAGCACCGTGGGCCGGCCGGCGCGGCCGGCCAGTTGGCGTTGGAGGGCCTCGTCGGCGGCAACGGCATTGAGCGCGTCGGCGTCGAGCACCAGCGCCCGCGAGCCGCCGAGGACCTGGGGCAGCAGGTCGCGGATGGCCTCGCCGCCGCCGCAACCGCAGACCACTGTCAGATCCTCCAACGGCAGCGCTGCGGGCCGCCGGAACATCAGCTCGGGCTGCGTGGGTGCCAGCGCAGGCAGGGCCGCATCGAGAGGCGCCAGGTACACCCGGCCTGCGCCGCCATGGAGCGCGGCCGTGGCCGCCAGCAACGCGGCTCCGGCCATCCCGGGCGCCCCGCCGACCACGGCCACGTCGCCATAGCTGCCCTTGTGGGTGGCATGGCGCCGGTTCATCGGGACCGGTGCGCCGGGCAGGCGAGCGGTGAGAGGCACATCGCCTGGCGAAGCCGCCAGATCATCGAACCAGAGTTCGCCGGCGGCGTCGCGCCCTTGTCCGGTGAAGAGGCCCGGCTTGAGTGTCAGCAGGCTCAGGCAAAGGCGGCGGGCGTCCTGCGTGCGGTGGGCCGCGGGCGCCAGGAAGTTCAGCGACAGGGCGCCGGTGTCGGCATTCAAACCGGACGGAAGGTCGATGCTCAAGACCGGCGCGGGGCCCGCGTGCATGCGCCGCAGCCAATCGGCCATGAGCCCTCCAGGGGCGCGGGCGGCGCCGAGGCCGAGCAGGGCATCGAGCACCAGATCGGCGTGCGCCGGCGGCGCATCGGCGAAACGCACGCCGGCATCCCGCGCCCGTTGCAGCGACGCGCGTGCATCGGGCGGCAGGCGAGTATCGTCTCCGATTCGCGTAACGACCGGCGCAAAGCCGCGGCCTTGGAGCTGAGCGGCTGCCTCCAAGCCGTCGCCGCCGTTGTTGCCGGGCCCGCAGGCGATCCAGATCGTGCGGGCGTTCGGGGCCACAGCCATCGCCAGGCGGGCCACCGCCAGGCCGGCGCGCTGCATCAGCGCGTGGGGCGGCAGGGTGGCCGCGGCGGCCTGTTCGATCCGTCGCGATGCGTCCGTGCCGAATAGCGGGGCGGCAGTGGCCGCGGTAATGCGTTGCATGCGGGCGCTCCAGGCCGGTGAAATAGGGGAACTGCTAGTGTTGCAGCAAACGCTCGATCCCCAAGCCCTCGAGGTCGATGCCAGGATCGTGGCCGGCCATCTGGTCCGCCAGCACCCGCGCACTGCCGCAAGACAGTGCCCAGCCGCTGGAGCCATGCCCCAGGTTGAGCCACACGCCGGGCACGCCGCTCGGGCCGATGATCGGCGGGCCGTCCGGCAGCATCGGCCGCGCGCCTTTCCACTGCTGGACGCCAGCCTGCAGCGTGACGGCACCGGGGAACCAGTCCTGCAGCACCTTGTAGAGGGTTCGCAGCGCATCCGGGTGCATGGTGCCCAGGGAGCCGCCGATCTCGGCGCTGCCGGCCACGCGCACGCGCAAGCCGAGGCGCGAGATCGCCACCTTGAAGCGTTCGTCCATCACCGCGCTGCGCGGTGCGTTGAGCGGCTCGCGGATCTGGGCACTGATCGAGTGGCCGTAGACCGGCGCGAGCGGGATGCGCAGGCCCAAGGGCCTGAGAAGTTCGGCCGAGGCCACGCCGGCGCACACCACCACCGCGTCGAAGCGAAGTCCATCGGAACCGCTGGCCAGCCGAAGTTCCGTCGGCGCCGCACGGTTGAAGGGCGCGAGGTCGCAGTTGAAGTGGAACTGCGCACCCAGCGCTTCGGCCTCCCACTTGAGCAGCAGCGCGAACTGGCGGCAGTTGGCGACCTCGTCGTCCGGAAGGTGGATGGCGCCGGCCAGCGCGGGCTCGGTGCTCAGCGCGGGCTCGATCCGGCGGGCCTCGTCGGCGTCCACCTCGCGGAAGCGGGTGCCGGCCTGGCGCAGGACCTCGAGGCCGGGCTGCACCATTTTCTTGTCCCGCTTGGTGCGCAACAGCACGAGGTAGCCGTCGCTGCGCTCGTAGCTGAGCTCCCGCGCTTCGGTGATCTGGTGCAGACGGGTGCGGCTGTAGAAGGCGAGCCGCTGCATGCGTGCCCGGTTCGCCAGGTAGGTTTCGAGCTTGCATGCACGCTGCCAGAGCATCATCCATCCGAGGTCGCGGCCTGACAACGGCCAGCGCAGCTTCACCGAGCCGTGTGTGGAGAGCAGCGACCGCAGCACCTTGCCGCGCATGCCGGGCGCTGCCCAGGGGGTGACGTAGCCAGGGGCGACCACGCCCGCGTTGGCGAAGCTGGACTCCTCGGCGGCGGCGCCGCGGCGTTCGAAGACCATGACTTCGTGCCCGTCCGAGGCCAGCTCCCAGGCTGTGGTGACACCGATGATGCCGGCGCCCACGATCGCGATCTTCATTCGATGGTTCGGGTGAGAAAAGGGCCGCCCGCGCGGGGACGGGCGTCGACTGGCGGGTGGCGAGTCCGGTGAAACACTGAAATCGGCTGGTGCCGTCCAGCCGATACGGGCGCACTGCGGCGTTGCAAATGCTCGCGATATCCACGGGTACCGCTGCGCTTTGCGCCTTGCATCGCATCCCGTCCCGGGCGGCCCTCACCATCCATCTCAATGTTTCGGTGGACTAGTGTGGCGCTTGCAACTCGCGCTCCGCCTGCAGTGCGACGGCCAGGATGGCGTCGTCGTGTAGGGCCGCATGCCACAGCATCAAGCCGACCGGCAGTTCACCTTCTGCGTGGCAGGGCAGCGAGATGGCGCACCCGTCGAGCATGTTGACCACGGAGGGGTTGCGCAGCAGCAAGGCGTTGATGCGGAAGAAAGCGTCGTCGCGCTCTTCGCCCGGCGCGACCTCGGCGATGGGCGGGGCCACCATCGGCACCGTCGGCGAGAGCAGTGCGTCGAAGGGAGCGAGGGCCGATTCCATGCGGGCGATCCAGTCGCGCCGCGCGTGGACCAGGTCGATGTACTCGTGTGCCTTCATGGTTGCGCCCTTGAGGATGCGCTGGGCCACCCGCGGGTCGTAGCCGGCGCCGCTGCGTTCCAGCAGCAGGCGGTGCCAGGCGTAGGACTCGGCGGCGGAGAAGCCGCCAGTCGAGTTGAGCGTGCGCAGCTCGGCCAGCTCGGGCAGGGCGATCTCGTCGATCCGGGCACCGGCGGCCCGCAGGGTGCGCAGGGTGCGCTCGAAGGCGGCAGCGACCGCGGGCTCCATGTCGTCCAGGAACAGGTCCTTGACCACGGCCAGGCGGTATGCGGCGAGAGGGGCGGTCCCCGGTGTCACGCGACGGGCCGCCAGGATCTCGTGGGCGACGATCGCGTCGCGTACCGAGCGTGTCATCGCGCAGACCGTGTCCAGCGTCGTCGACAGCGGCAGGGCGCCGTCCGCCGGCACCAGCCGCGCCGTGTTCTTGAAACCCACGATGCCGTTGAGCGCCGCCGGGATGCGGATGGAGCCGCCGGTGTCGGACCCCAGCCCAATGAAGGCAGCCCCGCTGGCCACCGAGATCGCGGCGCCCGAAGACGAGCCGCCGGGGATGCGCGGCGTCGATGGGTCCGCGTGATTGGCCGGCGTGCCATGGTGCGGGTTGACGCCCACGCCGGAGAAGGCGAATTCGGTCATGTTGGTGCGACCGATCAGGGCGCCACCGGCGGCGCGCAGCCGGGCCACGGCGGTCGCATCCGCCTTGGCCGCGGGGGCATGGGAAAGGACCGCGGAGCCGGCCGGGGTCGGCTGGCCGGCCAGGTCGAACAGGTCCTTGACCGAGAAGGCCAGGCCGGCAAGCGGCTGGGCCGGCCGGGCGGCCGCGGCAGCCAGGCGTCCCTCCTCGAAGAGGGACCGGGTGAAGACGTGGTTGCAGGCTGGAGAACCTGCAGCGGAGATGGAATGCTCCATCTCGGTGCGCGCATCGGAAGCACCCGCCATCAGGGCGAGGCGGGTGGCGTGCAAATCAGGGCGCATGGTGTGAGGTGGCTGGGGAAGAGGGGGCCAAGGGTGGTGCGTGCTATACTCAACGGGTTTCACTCTGGGTGCTTTCCCGGCGCAAAACACATCCGCAAACCAGCCCCTTCGAGGTGTTGCAGCCCTTCTTCGAGGGACGCAAAACGGGCTGGATTTTAGACCCAACCTTTGGAGAATTTCCTATGTCGACGACCATGCGCGAAATGCTGGAAGCCGGTGTCCATTTCGGTCACCAGACCCGCTTCTGGAACCCCAAGATGGCTCCGTACATCTTTGGCCATCGCAACAAGATCCACATCATCAACCTGGAAAAGACGCTTCCGATGTTCCAGGAAGCGATGAAGTACGCCAAGCAGCTCACCGCGAACCGCGGCACCATCCTGATGGTGGGCACGAAGCGCCAGGCCCGTGAGATCGTGGCGACCGAGGCGCGCCGCGCCGGTGTCCCCTACGTCGAAACCCGTTGGCTCGGCGGCATGCTCACCAACTTCAAGACTGTCAAGACCTCCATCAAGCGCCTGAAGGACATGAAGGCCCAGCAGGAAGCCGGCCTCGACAACCTCAGCAAGAAGGAACAGCTGACCTTCAACCGCGAGATCGAAAAGCTCGAGAAGGACATCGGTGGCATCCAGGACATGAACGCGCTGCCCGACGCCATCTTCGTGATTGACGTGGGCTTCCACAAGATCGCCGTGGCCGAAGCCAAGAAGCTGGGCATTCCGCTGATCGGCGTGGTGGACTCCAACCATTCGCCCGAGGGCATCGACTACGTGATCCCCGGCAACGACGACTCCTCCAAGGCCGTCACGCTGTACGCCCGTGGCATCGCGGACGCGATCCTCGAGGGCCGTGCCAGTGCCGTGGCTGATGTCGCGAAGGCCGTGTCGGAAGGCAATGCCGATGAATTCGTCGAGGTCGAAGAGGGTGCTTCCGCCTGATTCAGGCCCGCGAGCGCCTGAAGAAGGGGCTTCGATGCCCCTTTTTTTTAACTTGATTTTCGCGATCCCCGGCGAGGGGAGTCGCAACTGCTAAACCGAACGGAGAAACGACATGGCAACAATCACCGCTAGCATGGTCGCCGAGCTTCGCGCCAAGACTGACGCACCGATGATGGAGTGCAAGAAGGCGCTGACCGAGGCCGAAGGCAACATGGAAAAAGCCGAGGAGCTGCTGCGCATCAAGCTGGGGAACAAGGCCGGCAAGGCTTCCAGCCGCATCACGGCCGAAGGCGTGGTGGCGGCGTACGTCGAGAACGGCGTCGGTGCCATGGTCGAGATCAACTGCGAAACCGACTTCGTTTCGAAGAACGACAGCTTCCTGACGTTTGCCAACGCCGCCGCGAAGCTGGTCGCCGAGCGCGATCCGGCCGACGTGGCGGCGCTGGGCGCGCTGCCCTACGAGCAGGACAGCTTCGGCCCCACGCTGGAAGACGTGCGCAAGGGCCTGATCGGCAAGATCGGCGAGAACATGAGCTTCCGCCGCTTCAAGCGCTTCGCCGGCAACGGCAAGCTGGCCTCCTACCTGCATGGCACCCGCATCGGCGTGATGGTCGAGTTCGAGGGTGACGACACCGCTGCCAAGGATGTGGCCATGCACGTCGCCGCCATGAAGCCGGTGGCGATCGCCTCGTCGGACGTGCCTGCCGAGCTCATCGAGAAGGAGCGCGCCGTGGCTGCCGGCAAGGCCGAGGAAGACCGCAAGGCTGCGGAGGCCGCAGGCAAGCAGCCTCAGCCGGCCGACATCGTCGCCAAACGCATCGAGGGCGGCGTGCAGAAGTACCTCAAGGAGGTCTCGTTGCACAACCAGGCCTTCGTGAAGAACGACAAGCAGACCGTGGAGCAGATGCTCAAGGCCGCCAACACCACGATCAAGAGCTTCACGCTCTATGTGGTTGGCGAAGGCATCGAGAAGAAGGTCGACGACTTCGCCGCCGAAGTGGCGGCACAGGTCGCGGCCGCCAAGGCTGCAGCTGCCTGATCGGTGGCAACGGCGGCGCCGGAGCGCCGCCGCTTCCACGCTGCACGTTTTACACTCGCCTCGCTCAGTTCAAAGGAAACCTTCATGCTCGAACCCCGTCCGGCCCACAAGCGAATCTTGTTGAAGCTGTCGGGCGAGGCATTGATGGGTGACGACGCCTTCGGCATCAACCGTGCGACCATCGTTCGCATGGTCGAAGAGGTGGCCGAGGTGGTGAACATGGGCGTGGAAGTTGCCGTCGTGATCGGCGGCGGCAACATTTTCCGCGGCGTGGCCGGCGGTTCGGTGGGCATGGACCGTGCCACGGCCGACTACATGGGCATGCTGGCCACCGTCATGAACGCGCTGGCCCTCGCGGATGCCATGAACAAGCAGGGCCTGACAGCGCGCGTGATGTCGGCCATTGCCATCGAACAGGTGGTGGAGCCCTACGTGCGGCCGAAGGCCCTGCAGTACCTGGAAGAGGGCAAGGTCGTGATCTTCGCAGCCGGCACCGGTAACCCCTTCTTCACCACCGACACCGCCGCTGCGCTGCGTGGCGCCGAGATCGGCGCGGAACTGGTGCTCAAGGCGACCAAGGTTGACGGCGTCTACACCGCCGACCCCAAGAAGGACCTCGCGGCCACGCGCTATGCGCGCCTGAGCTTCGACGAGGCCATTGCGCACAATCTCGGCATCATGGACGCCACGGCATTCGCGCTGTGTCGGGACCAGAAGCTGCCGATCAAGGTGTTCTCGATTTTCAAGCACGGTGCGCTCAAGCGCGTCGTGATGGGCGAGGACGAAGGCACGCTGGTGCATGCCTGAGGAGTAAAGAGAAGATGACCATTGCCGACATCCGCAGCACGACCGACGCCAAGATGAATCAGTCGATCGCGGCGTTCCAGAACAACCTGACGAAGATCCGCACCGGGCGTGCCAACCCGGCGTTGCTCGACTCGATCCACGTCGAGTACTACGGCTCCTCGGTGCCCTTGTCCCAGGTGGCGAACGTGGCGCTGATCGATTCGCGCACCATCAGCGTCCAGCCCTGGGAGAAGAGCATGGGCGCGAAGATCGAGAAGGCCATTCGCGAGAGCGACCTGGGCTTGAACCCTGCCTCGATGGGCGACCTGATCCGCGTGCCCATGCCGCCGATGAGCGAAGAGCGCCGCAAGGAAATGACCAAGCTGGTGCGGACCGAGGGTGAGAACGCGAAAATCGCGACCCGCAACCTGCGGCGTGACGCCAACGATGCGATCAAGAAGCTGGTCAAGGACAAGCTGGCTTCCGAAGACGAGCAGAAGCGTGCCGAGGCCGAGATCCAGAAGGTGACCGACCGCCACATCGCGGAGATCGATCGGCTGGTGGCGGCCAAGGAAGCGGAGATCATGGCTGTCTGAGATGAGCAGCCAGAACACCGGCGTCCCCCACCACATCGCCATCGTCATGGATGGCAATGGGCGCTGGGCCACGCGCCGCTTCCTGCCGCGGGTGGCAGGGCACAAGCAGGGCGTCGAGTCGCTGCGCCGCTGCGTCAAGGCGTGTGCCGACCGTGGGGTAGGGGTCCTGACGGTGTTCGCCTTTTCTTCCGAGAACTGGAATCGCCCCGTCGAAGAAGTGTCGGGGCTCATGGACCTGTTGGTCGTCGCCCTCGGCCGCGAGGTTCCGAAGCTGATCCAGGACGGCGTGAGGCTCTATTTCGTCGGTGAACGTGCCGGCCTGTCCGACAAGATCGCCGCCGGCCTGGTGCAGGCCGAAGCCGCCACCGCGCACAACACGCGCCTGGTGCTCAACGTCTGCTTCAACTATGGCGGGCGCTGGGATATTGCCCGCGCCGCGGCGCAACTGGCCGCGCGAGGCGAGCCTCCGACCGAGGCCAACCTGGATGCTGCCATGGCGCTGTCGCACGTGCCCGATCCGGATCTCTTCATCCGTACCGGCGGAGAGCAGCGCTTGTCGAACTTCCTGCTCTGGCAGAGCGCGTACGCCGAACTCTTCTTCAGCGACAAGCTCTGGCCCGAGTTCGATGAGGCCGCGCTGGACGAGGCCATCGAGGCCTTCCGGCGGCGCGAGCGCCGTTTCGGGCAGACTTCCGCGCAGCTGGCAGGCGGCGAACGGCGCGATCCGCAGGCGGCCTGAGCGCGATGCTCAAGCAACGCATCATCACCGCGGTCGTCTTGCTGGCGATCCTGCTGCCCGCGCTCTTCTATCCCTCGCACCTGCCCTTTGCCTGCGTGATGCTGGCCCTGGTGGTTGCCGGGGCGTGGGAGTGGGGCCGCCTCAACGGGTACGGCTCGGGCATGTCGCTGTTCTTCGGGGCGGAAATGGCTGTCCTGTGCCTGCTGTCCTGGTGGCTCGGGCTGCTCGACCGCCCGCTGCTGATGGTCTGGATCATCGCCAGCGGCGCCTGGGTGCTGGGTGGTGCGGCTTTGCTTCGTGCAGCCGTGCCAGGTTGGCCGCGGGTGCCATGCGGGCTGCGCCTGGTGTGCGGCATGCTGGTGCTCTGGGTGGCCTGGCTGGCGGTGGTGAAGGCGCGCATGGTGGGGATCAACTTCCTGCTCTCGATCCTCGTGCTGGTCTGGGTGGCCGACGTGTTCGCCTATTTCGCCGGCCGTACGTTCGGCCTTCGATTCACCCAGGGCAAGCTGGCGCCCAGCATCAGTCCCGGCAAAAGCTGGGAGGGCGTCTGGGGTGGCATGCTCGGTGTCGTCGTGCTGGCGCTGGCCTGGGTCTGGGCGGACGCGGCCGCGCGCCCCGCCGTTGCCAGCCTCTACACCCGGTTGGCCGAGCGGGGCTGGTGGCTGTTGCTGCTCGGTGTACTGTTCCTGGCCGCGATGAGCGTCGTCGGCGACCTGGTCGAATCGTTGGTCAAGCGCAGCGCCGGCGCCAAGGATAGCAGCGCGCTGCTGCCCGGCCACGGTGGCGTGCTCGATCGGGTCGATGCGCTCTTGCCGACGCTGCCCATCGCGATGATGCTGGCCTCTTTATGAATGGCATGAAACCACAACGCATCACCGTGCTTGGATCGACCGGCTCGGTCGGCGTGAGCACGCTGGACGTGATTTCTCGGCACCCCGGGCGCTTCGAGGTTTTCGCGCTGTCGGCCTCCACCAAGGTCGATGAATTGCTGGCCCAGTGCCTGCGCTTTGCGCCGCGCTTCGCGGTGATGGCCAGCGCGCCGCATGCCCGGTTGCTGGCCGACAAGCTGCGGGGCACCGGGCTGCGCACCGAGGTCCTGCAGGGTCCCGACGCCATCGAGGCCATCGCTTCTCACGAAGAATGCGATGCCGTGATGGCGGCCATCGTGGGCGCGGCCGGCCTCGGCCCCTGTCTGGCTGCCGCGCGCGCCGGCAAGCGCCTCCTGCTCGCCAACAAGGAAGCGCTGGTGGTCGGCGGCGAACTGTTCATGCGGACGGTGCGCGAAGGCGGGGCCACGCTGTTGCCCATCGACAGCGAACACTCGGCCATCTTCCAGTCACTGCCGGAAGATGTGGCCACCTGGCCGAGGCGCATCGACAAGATCATCCTGACCGCCTCGGGCGGCCCGTTCCGCACCCACGCGCCGGAGACCCTGGCCGCGGTCACGCCGGAGCAGGCCTGCGCCCACCCGAACTGGGTCATGGGGCGCAAGATCTCCGTGGACTCCGCGACCATGATGAACAAGGCGCTCGAGGTGATCGAGGCCCGGCACCTGTTCGGCGTGACGCCCCAGCAGATCGAAGTTGTGATCCATCCGCAAAGCGTGGTGCACTCGATGGTGCAGTTCACCGACGCCTCCGTGATCGCCCAACTCGGCACGCCCGACATGCGGGTGCCTATCGCGGTCGGGCTGGCCTGGCCCGAGCGCATCGAGAGCGGCGCAGCTTCTCTGGATTTCCGGCAGTTGGCGGCGCTGACCTTCGATGCACCCGATGCGCGGCTTTTCCCCGGCCTGGACCTGGCCTGGCAGGCACTGCGGGCGGCGCCCGGCACGACCGCGGTGCTGAACGCGGCCAACGAGGTGGCGGTCGACGCCTTCCTGCACCATCGCCTGCGCTTCGACCGCATCCACGCGGTCAATGTGGAAACTTTGGAGGCGGTCCTGCCCTCCAACCCGGCCTCGCTGGCCGATCTGCTGGCGCTGGACGCCAGTGCGCGGGCGGCGGCCAACGCGGCGGCGCTGCGCTTTGCGGCCTGACATCCATAACAGGGGACATCCATGCTCACCGTCGTTGCCTTCATCGTCGCGCTGGGCCTGCTGATCGCCGTGCACGAATACGGCCACTACCGCGTCGCGGTGGCCTGCGGGGTGCGGGTGCTGCGCTTCTCCATCGGCTTCGGCCACACGCTCTACCGCTGGAAGCCCAAACGCCAGCACCCGGGCCAGGACACCGAGTTCGTCATCGCCGCCTTTCCCCTGGGCGGTTACGTCAAGATGCTCGACGAGCGCGAAGGGCCGGTGGAACCGGCAGAACGGCACCGCGCGTTCAACACGCAGCCCTTGCGTTCGCGCGCCGCCATCGTGGCGGCGGGCCCGCTCGCCAACCTGCTGTTGGCCGTCGTGCTCTACACAGCGGTCAACTGGATCGGCGTGGACGAGCCGGTCGCACGGCTGGCCCGTCCGGCCGCGGCCACGCTGGCCGAGCAGGCGGGCCTGCGTGGCGGCGAGCTCGTCGCCCGCGCCGGTTTCGATGGCGAACTCGAGCCGGTGCAGTCCTTCGAGGACCTGCGTTGGCGCATCACGCGCGGCGCGCTCGACGGCCGTGACCTGGCGCTCGAGATCGCGGGCGAACCCGGGCGCCCCGCGCGCGAGGTCGTGCTGCCCCTCAGCCGGATCGGCGCCAGGGATGCCGACGCGCAGATGTTCCGCAAGATCGGGATCGTCACGCCGCTCACGCGCCCCGAGATCGGCGAGGTGATGGCGGGCGGCGCAGCCGAACGGTCCGGACTGCGCAGCGGCGATGTGGTGCGCGCGGTGGGCAGCACCGCCATCGTCGACGGCCAGCAACTGCGCGATGCCATCCGGGCTTCGGTCGATGACGGCCGGCCGCGTACGCAGACCTGGCAGATCGAGCGCGCCGGCCAGCCGCTGCGATTCGAAGTGACGCCGGAGGTCCGCGAGGAAGGCGCGAACAAGATCGGGCGCATCGGTGCCTACGTGGGCACACCGCCCGAGATGACCACGGTGCGGCAGGGCGTGGTGGATGGGGTGTGGCGCGGCGTCGTGCGCACCTGGGAAGTCTCGGTGCTGACGGTGCGCATGCTTGGCAAGATGCTGATCGGAGAGGCCTCCATCAAGAACCTGAGCGGGCCGCTCACGATCGCCGACTACGCTGGCAAGTCCGCCAGCATGGGCCTGACCCAGTACCTCGTGTTTCTCGCCCTCATCAGCGTCAGTCTCGGCGTGCTGAACCTCATGCCGCTGCCGGTCCTCGATGGAGGACACCTGATGTATTATCTTTGGGAGGGCCTGACCGGTAGGAGCGTCTCCGAGGCATGGATGGAACGGCTCCAGCGCGGCGGTGTGGCGCTACTGCTGGTCATGATGTCGATCGCACTCTTCAACGATGTGACTCGACTCTTCGGTTAACTTTCTGTCGGCCCTTTCAGCGCCGGCTCAAATCACAGATGAACAATAAACTCAGTCGCTTTCGCCTGCGCAGCGTAGCCGTGGTGGTCGCCAGTGCGCTCTCGGCCACGATCGCCTGGGCCGTCGAGCCCTTCACGGTACGCGACATCCGCGTCGAAGGCCTGCAGCGCGTGGAGCCCGGCACCATCTTCGCGTCGCTGCCCCTGCGCGTGGGCGACACCTACAACGACGAGCGCGGCAGTGCCGCCATCCGGGCGTTGTTCGATCTGGGTCTGTTCAAGGACGTGCGAATCGACGTCAGCGGCGACGTGCTGGTGGTCATCGTCGAGGAGCGGCCCACCATCGCCGACGTCGACTTCGTCGGCACCAAGGAATTCGACAAGGCCGCGCTGCAGAAGGCCCTGCGTGAGGTGGGCCTGGCCGACGGTCGCCCCTACGACAAGGCCCTGGCCGACCGCGCCGAGCAGGAACTCAAGCGCCAGTACATCAGCCGCAGCCTCTACAACGCTCAGGTGGTGACCACCGTCACTCCCATCGAGCGCAACCGCGTCAACCTGACCTTCACCGTCACCGAGGGCGAGGCCGCACGCATCCGCGAGGTGCACATCGTCGGCAACAAGGCTTTCAGCGAGGGCACCCTGCTGGACCTGTTCGACCAGGACGCCGGCGGCTGGATGAGCTGGTACACCAAGAGCAACCAGTACTCGCGCGCGAAGCTCAACGCCGACCTGGAGACGCTGCGCTCGTACTACATCACGCGCGGCTACCTGGAGTTCCGCATCGACTCCACCCAGGTGGCGATCTCGCCGGACCGGCAGGACCTGAGCATCACGGTGAACATCACCGAGGGCGAGAAGTTCGTGGTCTCGGGTGTCAAGCTGGAGGGCAACTACCTGGGGCGCGACGACGAGTTCAAGTCGCTGGTGACGATCCGCCCGGGCGAGCCTTACAACGGCGAGCAGGTGACGGAGACCACCAAGGCCTTCAGTGACTACTTCGGCACCTTCGGTTATGCGTTCGCGCGCGTGCAGGCGGAGCCGGAGATCGACCGCGTGAACAACCGCGTGGCGCTTACCCTCAAGGCGGAGCCCTCGCGGCGCGTGTACGTGCGGCGGGTGTCCATCGGCGGCAACAACAAGACGCGCGACGAGGTGATCCGTCGCGAGTTCCGCCAGTACGAGGCCTCGTGGTACGACGGCGACAAGATCAAGCTGTCGCGCGACCGCGTGGACCGGTTGGGCTTCTTCACGGACGTGAACGTGGAAACGCAGGAGGTGCCGGGCTCGCCGGACCAGGTCGACCTGACCGTCAACGTGACGGAGAAGCCCACAGGCACGCTGCAACTTGGCGCCGGCTTCTCGAGCGCCGAGAAGGTGTCCTTCACCTTCGGCATCGCGCAGGAAAACGTGTTCGGCTCCGGCAACTACCTGGGCGTGCAGGTCAACACCAGCAAGTACGCCCGCAGCTTGTCGCTGACGACCACCGACCCGTACTTCACGAAGGACGGCATCTCCCGCAGCTTCAGCCTTTTCCACACCACGACGCGGCCCTACTACAGCGTCGACGGTGACTACCGCCTGGTCAACGAGGGCGGCACCATCCGCTTCGGCGTGCCGTTCAGCGAGACCGACACGGTCTACTTCGGCATTGGCCTGGAGCGCTTCCGCTTCGATCCGGGCAACAACATCGCCTACGTGACGCCGCAGTCCTACCGCACTTACTTCGGTTGCACCACCACTGCGCAGGGCGTGGTCAGCGACTGCAAGAACGACAGCGTCTGGGGCGTTCCCTTGTCCGTGGGCTGGTCGCGGGATGACCGTGACAGCGCACTGGTTCCGACCCGTGGCCGCCTGCAGCGGGCCAACCTGGAGATCGGCACCGGTGGCGACATGAAGTACTGGAAAGGCAGCTACCAGTACCAGCAGTTCTTCCCAATCAGCAAGCAATACACCTTTGCCATCAACGGCGAAGTGGGGTATGCGAAGCCCTTTGGCGGCAAGCCTTTCCCGATTTTCAAGAACTTCTACGCGGGCGGCCTGGGCTCGGTGCGGGGCTTCGAACAGAACTCGCTGGGTCCGCGCGATGTACCGCTGTTTGGTCAGACTGAGGGCGCGGCGCTCGGCGGCACCAAGAAGGCCATCTTCAACATGGAGCTGAGCACTCCCTTCCCGGGTGCGGGCAATGACCGTACCCTGCGCCTTTATGGCTTCTTCGACGTGGGCAATGTGTTCGCGGAAAAGCGCGATCCGTCCATGACGGATGCCCAGTGGAAGGCGCAGAAGAAGCTGCGCGCGTCGGTCGGCCTGGGCATCAGCTGGATCTCGCCGCTGGGCCCGCTGCGGCTGGCCTATGCGTTCCCGGTGCGGCAGCAGAAGGAAGACACGACCGATCCGCTGCACCCGATCCCCAAGGATAGAATTCAACGCCTGCAATTCCAGATCGGAACCTCCTTCTAATGACTCCTTTGCTTCGTGCCGCCGGTGCGCTGCTGATCCCCGCTTTCGCGCTCGTGGGCCTGCCCGTGGTGGCGCAGACGCAACCGCAATCGCAGCCGCAAGCGCAGCCGCAGGAAACCTTCCGCATCGGTTTCGTCAATCCTGATCGCGTGCTGCGCGAGGCGCAGCCCGCCAAGGCGGCACAGGCGAAGCTCGAGGCAGAGTTCTTGAAGCGCGAGAAGGACCTGCAGGCACAGGGCGAAGCGCTCAAGACGGCTTCCGAGAAGTTCGAGCGCGAGGCGCCCACGCTGTCGGAGAGCCAGCGCGCCACCCGCCAGCGCGCCCTGATCGATCAGGACCGCGATTTCCAGCGCCGCCGCCGGGAGTTCCAGGAAGACCTCAACGCCCGCAAGAACGAGGAACTGCAGCAGGTCTACGAGCGCGCCAACCGTGTGGTCAAGCAGGTGGCCGAGGCCGAGAAGTACGACGCCATCCTGCAGGAGGCGATCTACATCAACCCCAAGCATGACATCACCGAGAAGGTGATCAAGGCGCTGAATGCGTCCATCGCGGGCGGCAAGTGACGCCGAAGCGGCGTGGCATTGCGGTTAGGCGCGATCGTTGAGGCCCTCGGGGGCGAACTGCAGGGAGACCCTGCGCTGTCGGTCGAGCGCCTCGCGCCGCTGGCGACCGCGCAGCCCGATGCGCTCAGTTTCCTGAGCCATCCCAAGTACCAGAAAGAGCTTGCGGCTTCGAAGGCCGGTTGCGTGATCGTGTCGCCGGCCATGAAGGAAGTGGCGCAGCGGCGGGGCGCATTCATCCTCACGCCGGACCCGTATCTCTATTTCGCACGGTTGACTCAGCTGTGGAAGCGTTCCCACGCCGGGGCGCAGGGGCCGCGCATCCACCCGAGTGCGGTCATCGACACGGATGCCCACGTCGACCCCAGCGCCCGCGTTGGCGCGCTGTGCGTGGTCGAGCGTGGCGCACGCATCGGCCCCGACACCGTGCTGAAGTCCCGCGTGACGGTCAGCGAGGGCTGCGTCATCGGCGCGCGCTGTCTGCTCCACCCCGGCGTGGTGATCGGCGCCGACGGCTTCGGGCTCGCCCCGCACCAGGGTGCCTGGGTCAAGATCGAACAGCTGGGTGCGGTGCGAATCGGCGACGACGTCGAGATCGGCGCCAACACCTGCGTCGACCGCGGTGCCCTGGAAGACACCGTCATCGAGGACGGCGTCAAGCTCGATAACCTGATCCAGATCGGCCACAACGTCCGCATCGGCAAGAACACCGCCATGGCAGGGTGCGTCGGCGTGGCCGGAAGCGCCGACATCGGCGCGAATTGCACCATCGGCGGCGGCGCGATCGTGCTGGGTCACCTCAGGATGGCCGATGGCGTGCACATCTCGGCCGCGACCGTGGTCACGCGCTCCATCCTCAAACCGGGCCAGTACACCGGCATGTTTCCCATCGACGACAATGCCGCCTGGGAGAGAAACGCCGCCACCCTCAAACAGCTGCACGCCCTGCGGGAGCGCCTCAAGGCGCTGGAGAAATCGGCGACGCAGGACAGACAATCATGACGCTCGACATCCATCAAATTCTGAAACTTCTCCCTCACCGCTATCCTTTTCTGCTCGTGGATCGCGTGCTCGAGATGGAGAAAGGCAAGCGCATCACGGCGCTGAAGAACGTGACGATGAACGAGCCCTTCTTCAACGGCCA
The DNA here is from genome assembly GCF_039541515.1 of Variovorax defluvii. Taxonomy (NCBI): domain Bacteria; kingdom Pseudomonadati; phylum Pseudomonadota; class Betaproteobacteria; order Burkholderiales; family Comamonadaceae; genus Variovorax; species Variovorax defluvii. Next base: position 208,296 of record NZ_BAABGJ010000027.1, on the reverse strand, counting down.
CTTTCCGCATCGTCCCGTCATGCCTGGCGTGCTGATGCTCGAAGCGATGGCACAGGCCGCAGCCCTCCTGTCTTTCCATTCGCTGGACATCGTTCCTGACGACAACACCGTTTACTACTTCGCGGCCATCGACGGCGCGCGTTTCAAGCGCCCGGTGGAGCCGGGAGACCAGCTGACGCTGGAGGTCGAGATCGAGCGCATGAAGGCCGGCATTTCCAAATTCAAGGGGCGTGCCCGGGTGGGCGAGGAACTGGCCTGCGAGGCCAGCCTGATGTGCGCGATGCGCCAGATCAACTGACCGCGGAATGACCCAGGTTCATCCGACGGCCATCGTCGATCCCGGCGCGGAACTGGACCCGACGGTCAGCGTCGGCCCCTATTCCGTCATCGGACCGAACGTGCGCGTGGGTGCCGGCACGACGGTCGGCCCGCACTGCGTGATCGAGGGCCGGACCACGATCGGGCGTGACAACCGCATTTTCCAGTTCGCGTCGCTGGGCGCGATCCCGCAGGACAAGAAATACGCCGGTGAGGCCACCGAACTGGTGATCGGCGACCGCAACACGATCCGCGAGTTCTGCACCTTCAACATCGGCGTGCCGGGGGCAGGCGGCATCACGCGCGTGGGCAACGACAACTGGATCATGGCCTACACCCACATCGCGCATGATTGCCGGGTCGACAACCACACGACGCTGGCCAACAACACGACGCTGGCCGGCCACGTCCACCTGGCGGACTGGGTCACGGTGGGGGGGCTGACCGGCATCCACCAGTTCGTGTCGATCGGTGCCCATGCCATGGTGGGCTTCGCCAGCGCGGTGGCGCAGGACGTGCCGCCTTTCATGCTGGTCGACGGCAATCCGCTTGCTGTGCGGGGCTTCAACGTGGTCGGTCTGCGCCGGCGCGATTTTTCCGCGGCCCGGATCGCCGCGGTGAAGCAGATGCACCGGCTGCTGTATCGCCAGGGCAATACCCTGGAGCAGGCGAGGGCGGCCATCCAGGCCCTGGGCACCGAGGTGCCCGAGGCGGCCGTCGATGCGGCCATGATGAACGACTTCCTGGCCAGCGCCACGCGCGGCATCGTGCGCTGAGGAGTTGCATGGCACAGGAGGCTGCGCGGCGATTTGCCATGGTCGCGGGCGAGGCTTCGGGCGATCTGCTCGCAGGCCTGCTGCTCGACGGCCTGCAGGCCCGCTGGCCGGGTGTGCCTGCCGTGGGCATCGGCGGGCCGCAGATGCTGGCCCGCGGATTCCGAAGCTGGTGGCCCCAGGAAAAGCTGGCCGTGCGCGGCTACGTCGAGGTGCTGCGCCACTATCCCGAGATCGCCGGCATCCGGCGCCAGCTGAAGGCGCGGCTGCTGGAGGAGGGGGCCGAGATCTTCATCGGCGTCGACGCACCGGACTTCAATCTCGACCTGGAGGCGGGGCTGCGCGAGCGCGGTATGAAGACGGCGCATTTCGTCTGTCCTTCGATCTGGGCCTGGCGGCCGGAGCGCGTGCACAAGCTGCGCGCGGCTGCCGACCACGTGCTGTGCATCTTCCCCTTCGAGCCAGCCCTGCTGGCGAAGAACGGCATCCCGGCCAGCTACGTGGGGCACCCGGTGGCCAACGTGATTCCCATGATGCCCGACCGGGTGGCGGCCCGCACCGCGCTCGGCTTGCCGCTGGATGCCCCGGTGGTGGCGCTGTTACCCGGCAGCCGGCGCTCCGAGCTGCGCTACCTGGCGCGGCGCTTCTTCGATGCCGCCGCACTGATGCAGCAGGCGCAGCCGGCGCTGCGCTTCGTGCTGCCGACGCTGCCAAGCCTGCGCGCCGAGATCGACCGCATGCTGGTCGCCAGCGGGATGCAAGGCCGCGTCCAGGTGCTCGAGGGCCGTTCGCACGCGGCGCTCGCCGCCTGCGACGTGACCTTGATCGCCAGTGGCACCGCCACCCTCGAGGCCGCGCTCTTCAAGCGCCCGATGGTGATCGCCTACAACATGAACGCGATGTCCTGGGCCCTGATGCGCCGCAAGCAATTGCAGCCTTGGGTCGGCCTGCCCAACATCCTGTGCGGCGACTTCGTCGTGCCCGAACTGATCCAGGAAGCGGCGACGCCGCCGGCGCTGGCCGAGGCGACGCTGGCCTGGCTCGCGTCGCCGGACAAGGTTCACGCCTTGCAACAACGTTTCGATGCGCTGCATGCCGAACTGCAGCGCGATACGCCGACACTCTGTGCTGATGCGATCCAGAAAGTTCTTGAAGGTTGAACAGGCGAAGCTCGCCTGGGATGCGCCGGGCCTGGTGGCCGGCGTCGACGAGGCCGGCCGCGGTCCGTTGGCCGGCCCGGTGGTGGCGGCGGCCGTGATCCTGGACGACCAGCGCCGCATCCGGGGCCTGGCCGACTCCAAGGCCCTGACGCCGCTGCAGCGGGAACGCCTGAACGACCAGATCCTCGCCAAGGCCCTGTGCTGTTCGATCGCCCAAGCCAGCGTCGAGGAAATCGAGGAGCACAACATTCTGGGCGCGACCATGCTGGCGATGAAGCGGGCGGTCGAGGGCCTGCGGTTGAAGCCGGTCAAGGTGCTGGTCGACGGCAACCGGCTACCCCGGCTGGACGTGCTGGCCGAGGCCGTCGTCGGTGGCGATGCCACCGTCAAGGCCATCTCTGCCGCCTCGATCCTGGCGAAGGTGCACCGGGACCGCTTGTGCGAGCAACTGCACGTCGAGTTTCCGCATTACGGCTTTGCGTCGCACAAGGGCTACGGCACGCCGGAGCACCTGGAGGCGTTGATGCGCCATGGGGCCTGCGTGCATCACCGGCGCTCCTTCAGCCCGGTGGCTGCGGTACTGTCGCGCCCGGCCGATCAGGTGCTGGCCGTGTCCGAGGGCACGGTGGTGGTGCAAGCGGCCCAGGCCGAACTGCGGCCCTCGCCATGACCGTGGCCGAGCCCAGCCACATCAGCTCGCGCGACAACCCGCTGCTCAAGGAGCTGCGCAAGCTTGCGCACGACCCCGGCGCCTATCGCAAGGCAGGTCGCATCTGGCTGGAAGGCGATCACCTGTGCCGGGCGGCCCGTGCCCGTGGCGTCCGGGCCGCCGTGGCCGTCTTCACCGAATCCGCCTGGCCCGCGGCGCGCCCCGAGTGGGCCGGCGCGGCGGACAAGACCGTCGTGCTTGCCGACGCGCTGCTGGCCGCCGTCAGCGGCCTTGAATCCCCCGCGTCGATGGGTTTCGTGCTCGACCTGCCCGCGCCGCCGCCCATTGCGGCCGACTGGCCGACCGTCGTGCTCGACCGGCTGCAGGATGCCGGCAACGTCGGCTCCATCCTGCGCAGCGCCGCCGCATTCGGCTTCGCCCAGGTGATCGCGCTCAAGGGCACGGCGGCGCTCTGGTCGCCCAAGGTGCTGCGCGCCGGCATGGGAGCCCACTTCGGGCTGCGGCTGGTGGAGAGCGTCGGCATCGAGGCGCTCGACGCGTTGACGGTCCCCTGTATCGCCACCAGTTCGCACCGCGGCGAGTGGCTGCACCGGACCCGCTTGCCGCATCCCTGTGCCTGGCTGATGGGTCATGAAGGGCAGGGACTATCGGCGGCGCTGGAGGCACGCGCCGGCCTGCAGGTGCGCATCGTCCAGCCGGGCGGCGAGGAGTCGCTCAACGTCGCCGCGGCGGCGGCGATCTGCCTGCACGCGAGCGCCTCCACGGCCGGGGGTTAACCCTGCGCGGGCTATAATCAAGGGCTTTCCTGCTCACACCTCGCCCATAGCGCACGCAAGCCTACTCCTCGACGAAAGTCGCGACCCAGAGTCCTATCTTGGGTTCGCCTTGGGCGTCATCCATTCGGAGATCCCAGTGCTTTTGTCTCTCAAGGGAAATTTCCCGCCCGCCATCCTGGCGCTTGCAGACGGCACGGTCTTTCTCGGCAACTCGATCGGCGCCCACGGCGCCACCACCGGCGAAGTGGTGTTCAACACCGCCATGACCGGTTACCAGGAAATCCTGACCGACCCCAGCTACTGCCAGCAGATCGTGACGCTCACGTATCCGCACATCGGCAACTACGGCGTCAACGAGGAAGACATCGAGGCCGACAAGGTCCATGCCGCCGGCCTGATCATCAAGGACCTGCCGCTCCTGGCATCCAACTTCCGCAAGAGCGCCACGCTCACCGAGTACCTGACGCGCAACGGCACGGTGGCGATCTCCGGCATCGACACCCGCAAGCTCACCCGCCACCTGCGCACGCACGGTGCGCAGAACGGCTGCATCCTCGGCCTGGCGACTGGCGAAGCCGTCTCGCAGGCCCTGGTCGACAAGGCCGTGGCCGCTGCCAAGGCCACGCCCAGCATGTCGGGCCTGGACCTGGCCAAGGTGGTGTCGGTCAAGGAAACCTACGAATGGACCCAGACCGAATGGAAGCTGGGCCAGGGCTATGGTGTGCAGATCACGCCGCGCTTCCACGTCGTGGCCTACGACTACGGCGTCAAGAAGAACATCCTGCGCATGATCGCCCAACGCGGCGCGCGCATCACGGTGGTGCCGGCGCAGACGCCCGCGGCCGACGTGCTCAAGCTGCGTCCGGACGGCGTCTTCCTGGCCAACGGCCCCGGCGATCCGGAGCCTTGCGACTACGCGATCGCCGCCACGCGCGAGTTGATCGAAACCGGCATCCCCGTCTTTGGCATCTGCCTGGGCCACCAGATCATGGCTCTCGCCTCCGGCGCGAAGACCTTCAAGATGAAGTTCGGCCACCACGGTGCCAACCACCCTGTGAAGGACCTGGACAACGGCCGCGTGAGCATCACCAGCCAGAACCACGGCTTCGCCGTCGACGAGAAGACGCTGCCCGCCAACCTGCGCCCCACCCACATCAGCCTGTTCGACGGCACCCTGCAGGGACTGGCGCGCACCGACAAGCCCGCCTTCTGCTTCCAGGGCCATCCCGAGGCATCGCCGGGTCCGCACGACATCGGCTACCTCTTCGACCGCTTCACCGCGCTCATGCAAAGTCACAAAGAAGGGCAGAAGAATGCCTAAGCGTACCGACCTCAAGAGCATCCTCATCATCGGGGCCGGCCCGATCATCATCGGCCAGGCCTGCGAGTTCGACTACTCCGGCGTGCAGGCCTGCAAGGCGCTGCGCGAGGAGGGCTACAAGGTCATCCTGATCAACAGCAACCCCGCGACGATCATGACCGACCCGGCCACGGCCGACGTCACCTACATCGAGCCCATCACCTGGCCCACGGTCGAGAAGATCATCGCCAAGGAGCGGCCCGACGCGATCCTGCCCACCATGGGCGGCCAGACCGCGCTCAACTGCGCGCTGGACCTCTGGCGCAACGGTGTGCTCGACAAATACAAGGTCGAGCTGATCGGCGCGACGCCGGAGGCGATCGACAAGGCCGAGGACCGCCTGAAGTTCAAGGACGCCATGACCAAGATCGGTCTGGGCTCCGCGCGCTCGGGCATCGCCCACTCGCTGGACGAGGCCTGGGCGGTGCAGAAGACGGTGGGCTTCCCTGTCGTCATCCGCCCCAGCTTCACCCTGGGCGGTACCGGCGGCGGCATCGCCTACAACCCGGAAGAGTTCGAGACCATCTGCAAGCGCGGCCTGGAGGCCTCGCCCACCAACGAACTGCTGATCGAGGAATCGCTGCTCGGCTGGAAGGAATACGAGATGGAAGTGGTCCGCGACAAGGCGGACAACTGCATCATCGTCTGCTCGATCGAGAACCTCGACCCGATGGGCGTGCACACCGGCGACTCGATCACCGTCGCGCCTGCGCAGACCCTCTCGGACAAGGAATACCAGATCCTGCGCAATGCATCCCTGGCCGTGCTGCGTGAGATCGGCGTCGACACCGGCGGCTCCAACGTGCAGTTCTCGATCAACCCGAAGGACGGCCGCATGGTCGTGATCGAGATGAACCCGCGCGTCTCGCGCTCCTCGGCGCTGGCCTCGAAGGCCACGGGGTTCCCGATCGCCAAGGTGGCGGCCAAGCTGGCGGTGGGCTACACGCTCGACGAGCTGCGCAACGAGATCACCGGCGGCGCGACGCCGGCGAGCTTCGAGCCCAGCATCGACTACGTGGTGACCAAGATCCCGCGCTTCGCCTTCGAGAAGTTCCCGCAGGCCGATTCGCGCCTGACCACCCAGATGAAGTCGGTGGGCGAAGTCATGGCCATGGGCCGCACCTTCCAGGAATCCTTTCAGAAGGCCCTGCGTGGCCTGGAAGTGGGCGTGGACGGCCTCAACGAAAAGACGCAGGACCGCGAGGTGCTCGAGAAGGAACTGGGAGAGCCCGGCCCCGACCGCATCTGGTACGTGGGCGATGCCTTCGCCATGGGCCTGACGGTCGACGAGGTGCACGCGCTGACCAAGATCGACCCGTGGTTCCTGGTTCAGATCGAGGAGATCGTGAAGATCGAGCTCGAACTGGAAACCAAGTCTCTGGACGACATCGACCGCGACACGCTGCTCGCGCTCAAGAAGAAGGGCTTCTCCGACCGCCGGCTGGCCAGGCAGCTCAAGACCACCGACACCGCGATCCGCGAGAAGCGCCGCGCGCTCAACGTGCGCCCGGCCTACAAGCGCGTGGACACCTGCGCCGCCGAGTTCGCGACCCACACCGCCTACATGTACTCGACCTACGAGGACGAGTGCGAGGCCGAGCCGAGCGCCAAGAAGAAGATCATGGTGCTCGGCGGCGGCCCCAACCGCATCGGCCAGGGCATCGAGTTCGACTACTGCTGCGTGCATGCGGCGCTGGCGATGCGCGAGGACGGCTACGAGACCATCATGGTCAACTGCAACCCCGAGACCGTCTCGACCGACTACGACACCAGCGACCGGCTCTACTTCGAGCCGCTGACGCTGGAGGACGTGCTGGAGATCGTCGACAAGGAAAAACCCACCGGTGTGATCGTTCAATACGGCGGCCAGACGCCGCTGAAGCTGGCCTTGGATCTGGAGGCCAATGGCGTGCCGATCATCGGCACCAGCCCGGACATGATCGACGCCGCCGAGGACCGCGAGCGCTTCCAGAAGCTCTTGCACGACCTGCAACTGCGCCAACCCCCGAATGCCACCGCCCGCACCGAGGGCGAGGCGCTGGACAAGGCCCAGGAACTGGGCTACCCCCTGGTGGTACGTCCGAGCTACGTGCTGGGGGGGCGCGCGATGGAGATCGTGCACGAGCAGCGCGACCTGGAGCGCTACATGCGCGAGGCGGTCAAGGTCAGCAACGACTCGCCGGTGCTGCTGGATCGCTTCCTCAACGATGCCATCGAATGCGACGTGGATTGCCTGCGCGACGCCGAAGGCGCGACGCTCATCGGCGGCGTGATGGAGCACATCGAGCAGGCTGGCGTGCACTCGGGCGACTCCGCTTGCTCGCTGCCGCCCTACAGCCTCAAGCCCGAGACCGTGGCGGAACTGAAGCGCCAGAGCGCGGCCATGGCCAAGGCGCTCAACGTGGTCGGCCTGATGAACGTGCAGTTCGCGATCCAGGAGAAGGGTGGCAAGGACGTCATCTACGTGCTGGAAGTGAACCCGCGCGCCTCGCGCACCGTGCCCTACGTGAGCAAGGCCACCGGCATCCAGCTGGCCAAGGTCGCAGCGCGCTGCATGGCCGGCCAGTCGCTGGCGTCGCAGGGCGTCACCAAGGAGGTCACCCCGCCCTACTTCAGCGTGAAGGAGGCGGTGTTCCCCTTCGTCAAATTCCCCGGCGTGGACACCATCCTCGGCCCCGAGATGAAGTCCACCGGCGAGGTCATGGGCGTGGGCAAGACCTTCGGCGAGGCCTTCGTGAAGTCGCAGCTGGGCGCGGGTACGCACCTGCCGAAGTCGGGCCGCGTCTTCATCTCGGTCAAGAACAACGACAAGCCGCGCGCAGTCGAGGTCGCGCGCGGGCTGGTCGAGCTGGGCTTCGAGCTGATCGCGACCAAGGGCACCTCGGCTGCGATCAATGCCGCCGGCATTGACTGCGCCACGGTCAACAAGGTGACCGAAGGCCGCCCGCACATCGTGGACATGATCAAGAACAACGAGATTGCGCTGGTCATCAACACCGTGGAGGAACGCCGCAATGCGATCACCGATTCGCGCCAGATCCGCACCTCGGCGCTGCTGGCACGCGTGACCACCTTCACCACCATCTTCGGCGCCGAAGCGGCGGTGGAGGGCATGCGCTACATGAAGGACCTGGACGTGATCTCGGTGCAGGAAATGCACGCGCGCCTCGTGTCGGCCTGAGGCCATGGAAACGCAGCTCGTCGAACTGGACCTGGCCGACTGGAGCGCGGCCACGCCCAACGAGACGTGGATCGCCGAACTCGAGGCCGGCAAGGTGCTGTACTTCCCGAAGCTGGGCTTCGAGCTGCTACCGCAGGAGCATGAGCTTCTGGCGCCCTCGGTCCTGGCCGAGGGCGTGCGCAACATCAGCCTGGATGCCGAGGGCAGGCTCAAGGGCGCTGCCGGCGACGAGGTCCGGCAGCAGGCGGTCGGCGCGATGATCGGGCGTTTTCGCACCCAGGCTCGGCAGCTGATCCACGGCCTGTTGCCGCACTACACGCCGGCGCTGCGCCTGGCGCCCACCAGTTACCGGCCGGTGCAGGTGGAGACGCGGGTGCAGTCCTGGCGGGCCGACGACCGCCGCCTGCACGTCGACGCCTTCCCGTCGCGGCCGAACTACGGCGAGCGCATCCTCAGGGTTTTCACCAACATCAACCCGGAAGGGGCGCCGCGCGTCTGGCGTGTGGGCGAGCCCTTCGAAACGGTGGCGCGGCGCTTCCTGCCGCGTGCCAAGCCGTATTCGCGTTGGCAGGCCCGGTGCCTGCGGGCCCTGCGGGTCACCAAGTCGTTCCGCAGCGAATACGACCACCTCATGCTGCAGATGCACGACGGCATGAAGTCGGACCTCGACTACCAGAAGAATGCCCCGCAGGAGAGCGTGCCCTTTCCCGCTGGCTCGGTCTGGGTCTGCTTCTCCGACCAGACCTCGCATGCCGCGATGTCCGGCCAGTACATGCTGGAACAGACCCTGCACCTGCCCGCCGCAAGGCAATACAATCCCGATTCGAGCCCGCTCGCCATCCTGAGCCGGCTGACCGGACGCTCCCTCGTCTGATCATTTGTCCATCCATGAACCGCCGAACGGCAGCGTTCGGCGGTTTCGCTTTCTGGAGCACCAAAACATGGCCAACACCATTCCGATTACCAAGAAAGGCGCGGAGAAGCTGCGTGAGGAGCTGCAGCGCCTGAAATCCGTGGATCGTCCCGCGGTCATCACGGCCATCGCCGAGGCCCGCGCTCAGGGCGACCTCAGCGAGAACGCGGACTACGACGCCGCCAAGGAGCGCCAGGGCTGGATCGAGGGCCGCATCAAGCAGATCGAGGGCATGCTGTCCAATGCCCAGATCATCGATCCTGCCGAGCTCGACGCCGGCGGCCGCATCGTCTTCGGCTCCACCGTGGAGCTGGAAGACGAGAAGACCGGCGAGGCGCTCAAGTACCAGATCGTCGGCGAGGACGAGGCTGACCTGAAGCTGGGCCTGATCAACGTCTCCAGCCCGATCGCGCGCGCGCTGATCGGCAAGGAAGAGGGCGACACCGCGGAGGTCCAGGCTCCGGGCGGCGTCAAGCGCTACGAGATCGTCGGCGTCAGCTACCTCTGAGGCCTGGCGCGGTGAGGGATCGCATCGCGCTGCTGGTGGCGGCCCTGTGGTGGGGGAGCCTGACGACGATCGGCTTCCTGGTCGTTCCCATGCTCTTCGCCCACCTGGGCCATCCGGCCCAGGCGGGCCGGGTCGCGGCGAAGCTGTTCTCGGCCCAGAGCTGGGTGGCGCTGGCCTGCGGCCTGGCGCTGCTGACCTACTTCAGATCGAAGGTCCACGACCAGGTGGACGCCGCCTCGCGCGTGGCGATCGGCTGGATCCTGGCCGCGTTGCTGCTGGCGCTGCTGCAGGAGTACGCGGTGGCACCGCGCATCCTGGCGCGAGAGAACCTAAGGCTCTGGCATTCCCTGGGCAGCGCGATGTACTTCGGCCAGTGGCTCTGCGCGGGCGTGCTGCTCTGGCGCATGGGGCGCCGGGAGCCCGGCTGATCGCAGATCAGGCGTTCCAGAACTGGGTGATCCAGCGCGCCGGCCGGATGAAGCGGAAGCGCCGGTTGCGCCGACCCGCCAGGGCATCCGGTGGGTTGCATTCCCCGTGGAAGACCATGATGCGCGCATCCTTCGGCACGAAGGGCTCGCGCCAGTAGTTGGTGGGCCAGGCCGGAATGCCGTGGTACTTGAAGCTCGGGCACCACTCGGCCGGCCAATAGGCCAGCGTGCCCTTGCGATGCATGAAGGCCGACAGGTAGGTCTGCTCGTTGCGGTAGCGCGCCTGCACCTCGTCCATGTTCTGGCGGAAATAGGCCAGCACATCCGGATGCGCGCCCAGCTCGAAGCGGTAGACCGATGAGTTGCCGGTGATGCGGCGGCGCCGCCAGGGGCGTGCGTAGTCATGGATGATCAGGAACTCGCCCGGGTATTCGAAGAAGGCGTTCAGGCTGCCGACAATCACCACGTCGAGATCGATGAAGAGAGCTTGGCCCCGCAGGCCGTGCAGATCCGCTTCGAAGGTGGTCAGCTTCTTCCAGGCCCGGTCCGGCTGGCCCGGCGCCAGCTCCAGGTCCAGCGGTGGGATCGGAAAGCATTGCACTTCGCCGCGGATTCCCTTGGCATCGTCCGTGAGGCAGACGAAGTTGAAATCGCCGCTCAAGTGCCGGCGCACCATCGCGTAGAGGCGGTTGACGTACTCCGGGCCGTACTTGGTGCCCCATTTCATGCAGAGGATGTGGCGCTGCGGGGTCGCCACCGGGTCTTGGCTCGGCATCCGCTCAGTCCGCCTGGTGCCGCTTCTTGACGGACAAGGGCTTCTTCACCTTGGCGCGCTTGATGTTGCCCCCGGGCGTGAGCCGCTGGTTGCCCAGCACGCGCAGCGTCTTGATCTCCGGCCGCTGACCGCCGCGCTTGCTGTACTTGATCACCTTCACGTCGCGCGGACCGGGCAGGCGGTCCTCGTCGACGGCGCGCTCCTTTTCGGGGATCGGGCGCCAGAGAACGAGCAGCTTGCCGATGTGCTGGATGGGCGCGGCATCGAGCGCGTCCGCCAGTGTGTTCAGCATGGTCTCGCGCATGGCGCGGTCGTCGGAGAACACGCGGATCTTGATCAGGCCGTGCGCCTTGAGCGCGGCGTCGGCTTCCTTCGTCACGGCCGGTGTCAGCCCGTCGCCGCCGATCATCACGATCGGGTCCAGGTGGTGCGCGTCGGCGCGGTGCGCCTTGCGCTGTGCAGGTGTCAGTTGTATGGCGGGCATCCTCGTATTATCGAGCGTCGATGAAGCCCAAACCCAAGAGCGGCAAGGTCAACCGCGCATGGCTGCACGACCATGTGAACGACCCCTATGTGAAGCTCGCCAACAAGGAGGGCTACCGGGCTCGTGCCGCCTACAAGCTCAAGGAGATCGACGAGGCGCTTGGCCTGATCCGGCCGGGCCAGGTGGTGGTGGACCTGGGCTCGGCCCCGGGCGCCTGGAGCCAGTACCTGCGCCGCCGCCTGTCGCCCGGCGGCGCGGCGGCCGGTGAACTGGACGGCACCATCATCGCGCTCGACATCCTGCCGATGGAGCCGATCGAGGGCGTGATCTTCCTGCAGGGCGATTTCCGCGAGGCCGAGGTGCTGGCGCAACTGGAGCAGGCCCTGGCGGGCCGGCTGGCCGACGTGGTGGTTTCCGACATGGCACCCAATCTGTCCGGCATCGCCTCGGCCGACGCGGCCCGCGTCTCCCATCTGATCGAGCTTGCGATCGACTTCGCCCGCCACCACATGAAGCCGGAGGGCGCGCTGGTGGCGAAGCTGTTCCACGGCAGCGGCTATGCCGAACTCACGGGGCTGTTCAAGAAGAATTTTCGGGTCGTGAAACCGGTCAAGCCGAAGGCCTCGCGCGACCGGTCGGCCGAGACCTTCATGGTCGGCATCGGCCTCAAGCCGGTGGATACGAATTGATACCTGCCGCCGCGGCATTTCGCCCTGAAAACCGTGGCGGTCCTATGGCTGCTATAGGGAAATTCCGGCATTTCGCAAGTTGAAAAGCCTAAAATGGCCGCCAATTGCGTACCGTGGCGCATATTGTTTTATTCCCCATGTCACGCGCTTTCGACTGGAGCTTCGTTTGAACAATCAGTGGTTTTCCAAGGTCGCCGTCTGGCTGGTCATCGCGATGGTGTTGTTCACTGTGTTCAAGCAGTTCGACACCCGCGGCGTCGCCGGCGCCGGCAACGTCGGTTATTCCGACTTCCTGGAGGAAGTCCGCAACAACCGTATCAAGAGCGCCACCATCCAGGAAGGCCAGGGCGGCAGCGAGATCGTGGCGATCACCACCGACGATCGCAAGATCCGCACCACGGCCACCTACCTCGACCGCGGTCTGGTCGGCGACCTCATCAACAACAACGTCAAGTTCGACGTCAAGCCGCGTGAGGAAGGCTCTCTGCTCATGACGCTGCTGGTGAGTTGGGGGCCCATGCTCCTGCTGATCGGCGTCTGGGTCTACTTCATGCGCCAGATGCAGGGCGGCGGCAAGGGCGGCGCCTTCAGCTTCGGCAAGAGCAAGGCGCGCATGCTCGACGAGAACAACAACCAGGTCACCTTCGCCGACGTCGCTGGTTGCGACGAGGCCAAGGAAGAAGTCAAGGAAGTGGTCGACTTCCTGAAGGACCCGGCCAAGTTCCAGAAGCTCGGTGGCCGCATTCCGCGCGGCCTTCTCCTGGTGGGCCCGCCCGGTACCGGCAAGACGCTGCTGGCCAAGGGCATCGCCGGTGAGGCCAAGGTGCCTTTCTTCTCGATCTCCGGCTCCGACTTCGTCGAGATGTTCGTCGGTGTGGGCGCGGCCCGCGTGCGCGACATGTTCGAGAACGCCAAGAAGAACGCCCCCTGCATCATCTTCATCGATGAAATCGACGCGGTCGGCCGCCAGCGCGGTGCCGGCCTGGGTGGCGGCAACGACGAGCGCGAGCAGACACTCAATCAGATGCTGGTCGAGATGGATGGCTTCGAGACCAACCTGGGCGTGATCGTGGTCGCCGCGACCAACCGCCCCGACATCCTGGACGCTGCTTTGCTGCGCCCTGGACGTTTCGACCGCCAGGTCTACGTGACGCTGCCCGACATCCGGGGACGGGAGCAGATCCTCAACGTCCACATGCGCAAGGTCCCGCTGGGTCAGGACGTGAACCCGAGCATCATCGCCCGCGGCACGCCGGGCATGTCGGGCGCCGACCTGGCCAACCTGTGCAACGAGGCCGCGCTGATGGCCGCGCGCCGCAATGCGCGCGTGGTCGAGATGCAGGACTTCGAGAAGGCCAAGGACAAGATCTTCATGGGCCCCGAGCGCAAGAGCATGGTGATGCCCGAGGAAGAGCGCCGCAACACGGCCTACCACGAGTCCGGCCACGCCTTGATCGGCAAGCTGCTGCCCAAGTGCGACCCTGTGCACAAGGTCACCATCATCCCGCGCGGCCGCGCCCTCGGCGTGACCATGAGCCTGCCCGCGCAGGACCGCTACAGCTACGACCGCGAGTACATGCTGAACCAGATCAGCATGCTGTTCGGCGGCCGCATCGCCGAGGAAGTGTTCATGCACCAGATGACCACCGGTGCCAGCAACGACTTCGAGCGCGCCACGCAGATCGCGCGCGACATGGTCATGCGCTATGGCATGTCCGAATCGCTGGGACCGATGGTCTACGCCGAGAACGAGGGCGAGGTCTTCCTGGGCCGCTCGGTCACCAAGACCACCAACATGAGCGAGTCGACCATGCAGAAGGTCGACGCCGAGGTGCGCCGCATCATCGACGAGCAGTACGCCCTGGCGCGCCGCCTGATCGAGGAGAACAGTGACAAGATGCACGCGATGGCCAAGGCCTTGCTCGAATGGGAAACCATCGACACCGAGCAGATCGACGACATCATGGCCGGCCGCGAGCCGCGTCCGCCCAAGGACTGGACGCCGCGCACGCCTCCTTCGGGCAACGGCGGCAGCGGCGGCACTCCCGCGGTGAATCCGGACCCGGCACCCACCGCCGCCTGAGCCGATGCCGCTTTGCCAAACGACGGGGCCTCTGGCCCCGTTTCTCGTTGGAGCGGGGGCCGCCGCATGACCGCCGTCTGGCGCACTGCCCGCTTTGCCATCGACCTGGCACAGCCGCGCGTGATGGGCATCGTCAATGTCACGCCAGACTCCTTCTCCGATGGCGGCGCCCACGCGTCCACGGCGGCGGCCGTGCGCCATTGCGCGCAGTTGCTGGAAGAGGGCGCGGACATCCTCGACATCGGTGGCGAATCGACGCGGCCCGGCAGCCCGGCCGTGCCGCTGGACGAGGAACTGGACCGCGTCATCCCGGTCGTGCGCGAGGCCGTCAAGCTGAATGTGCCGGTCTCGGTCGATACCTACAAGCCCGAAGTCATGCGCGCCGTGCTGGACCTGGGCGCGGACATCATCAACGACATCTGGGCGCTGCGGCAACCGGCCGCGCGCCAGGCGGTGGCGGCTCATCCCTCCTGCGGCATCTGCCTGATGCACATGCACCGCGACCCACAGACCATGCAGACCGCGCCGATGGAGGGCGATGTGGTGTCGGTGGTGCGCGATTTCCTCGCCGAGCAGGCGTGCGCGCTGCAGGCGCTGGGTGTCGCGCCCGAGCGCATCACGCTCGATCCGGGCATCGGCTTCGGCAAGACGGTGAGGCAGAATTTCGCCTTGCTCGCACGCCAGCGCGATCTTCTCGGCGTGGGCCTGCCGCTCCTGATCGGGTGGTCGCGCAAGTCCTCGATCGGCGCCGTCACCGGCATCGAGGCGGCCTCCGAGCGCGTGGTGCCCAGCGTGGCGGCTGCGTTGCTCGCGGTGGAGCGCGGCGCTGCCATCGTGCGTGTGCATGACGTGCGCGAGACCGTGGCGGCCTTCGCCGTGCGGCGGGCCATGATTTCCTCGCAAGAACAGGGACAGGAGGTCCAACCATGACAAGAAAGTACTTCGGCACCGACGGCATCCGCGGCACGGTCGGCCGGGCACCCATCACCCCCGACTTCGTGCTGCGCCTTGCGCATGCAGTGGGCCGCGTGCTCAAGAAGTCGGAGTCGCGTCCGGCCGTGCTGATCGGCAAGGACACGCGCATCTCGGGCTACATGCTGGAGTCGGCGCTCGAATCGGGCTTCAACTCCGCCGGCGTCGACGTGGTGCTGCTGGGGCCGCTGCCCACGCCTGGCGTGGCCTATCTCACGCGCGCGCAGCGTGCCAGCCTGGGCGTGGTGATCAGCGCCAGCCACAATGCCTTCCCGGACAATGGCATCAAGTTCTTCAGCGCCCAGGGCACCAAGCTCAGCGACGAATGGGAGTTGGCCGTCGAAGCCGCGCTGGAAGAAGCGCCGTCCTGGGCCGACTCGGCCCAGCTCGGCAAGGCACGCCGCCTCAACGACGCGCCGGGCCGCTATATCGAGTTCTGCAAGAGCACCTTCGCCAATGATCTGACGCTGCGCGGCCTCAAGCTGGTGGTCGATGGCGCGCATGGTGCGGCGTACCAGGTCGCGCCGCAGGTGTTCCACGAACTGGGTGCGGACGTGAGCAGCATCGGCTGCGCGCCCGATGGCCTGAACATCAACAAGGACGTGGGTGCGACCCACCCCCGGGCGCTGATCGACACGGTGAAAGCCCAGGGCGCGCACTACGGCATCGCGCTCGACGGCGATGCCGACCGGCTGCAACTGGTGGATGGCAGCGGCCGCCTCTTCAACGGCGACGAGCTGCTTTACCTGATGGCGATGGAGCGCATCTCGCGGGGCGAGAAGGTGGCGGGCGTGGTGGGCACGCTGATGACCAACAAGGCGGTGGAAATGGCGCTGCGCGCCCAGGGCATCGAGTTCGTGCGCGCGCGCGTCGGTGACCGCTACGTTCTCGAGGAACTCGAAAAGCGCCGCTGGCTCCTTGGCGGTGAGGGTTCGGGGCATCTGCTGGCGCTGGACCGCCACACCACCGGTGACGGCATCGTCAGCGCGCTGCAGGTGCTTCAGGCTTGCCAGCGCAGCGGCAAGACCGTCGGCGAGCTGCTGTCGGACCTCCGGCTGTTCCCGCAGACGCTGATCAACGTGCGCCTGGCGCCCGGCCAGGACTGGCAGGCCAACAGGGCGCTGGCGACCGAGATCGAGCGCACTGAAGCCGAGCTGGGCGATGCCGGCCGCGTGCTGATCCGCGCCAGCGGCACCGAGCCGCTGCTGCGCGTGATGGTCGAGGCCAGGGACGCGGCCCAGGCCGAGGCCTGCGCGAAGCGCCTGGTCGCCGCCGTCGAGGCCGGCTGACGCGATGGTCAAAGTCCTCCTGGCCGACTATCGCGACCCGGTCCACGCCGAGGCGGTGGTGGGCCTGCTCGACAGCTATGCACGCGACCCGGCGGGCGGCGGCACGCCGCTCGCGCCGGAGGTGCTGGCCGAGCTGCCCGCGGCGCTGGCAGCACGGCCTCAGGCCTTCAGCGTGCTGGCCTATGACGGCGACCAGGCTGTCGGCCTGGTCAACTGCATCGAAGGCTTTTCCACCTTCGCCTGCAGGCCGCTGGTGAACGTGCACGACGTGGTCGTGCTGCCCAGCCATCGCGGGCAGCGCGTTGCCCAGCGCATGTTCGCGCGCGTCGAGGCGGAAGCCCGGGCGCGCGGCGCCTGCAAGCTCACGCTAGAAGTGCTCTCAGGCAACCGCAGCGCGTTGCGTGCCTACGAGCGGGAGGGCTTCGCCGGCTACCAGCTCGATCCGGCCTTCGGCCAGGCCTTGTTTCTCCAGAAAAAGCTGTAGGCCCCAGAAAAAAGACCGCCGGCGCCTGGGGCGCGGCGGCGGTCCTGCGGCGCCGGCGGCCGGTCAGAAGCGGGTGACGGGCATGGCGTCGTCCACCTTCGCAGCGCCGTACTTGCCCAGTTCCCACTTGGCGATGGCATTGCGGTGCACCTCGTCCGGGCCGTCCGCGAAGCGCAGCGTCCGCGCGCCGGCATAGGCGTAGGCGAGTGGGAAGTCGTCGCACATGCCACCGCCGCCGTGCGCCTGCATGGCCCAGTCGATCACCTGGCAAGCCATGTTGGGCGCCACCACCTTGATCATCGCGATCTCGGTCTTGGCCACCTTGTTGCCGGCCACATCCATCAGCCAGGCGGCCTTGAGCGTAAGCAGGCGCGCCATGTCGATCTTGCAGCGGGCCTCGGCGATGCGTTCCTGCGTCACGGTCTGCGAAGCCACGGTCTTGCCGAAGGCCACGCGCGAGGAGGCGCGCCGGCACATCAGCTCGAGTGCGCGCTCGGCCAGGCCGATCAGGCGCATGCAGTGATGAATGCGTCCCGGGCCCAGGCGACCTTGCGCGATTTCGAAGCCACGGCCTTCGCCCAGCAGGATGTTGCCGGCCGGCACGCGCACGTTCTCGAAGTACATCTCGACGTGGCCGTGCGGCGCGTCGTCGTAGCCCATCACGTTGAGCGGCCGCACGATGCGGATGCCCTTGGCATCGGCCGGCACGACGATCATGCTCTGCTGCGAATGCTTCGGTGCGTCGGGGTCGGTCTTGCCCATGGTGATGAAGACCTTGCAGCGCGGATCGGCCGCGCCTGAGATCCACCACTTGTGGCCGTTGATGACGTACTCGTCGCCCTGGCGTTCGATGCGGGTCGAGATGTTGGTCGCGTCGCTCGAGGCGACCTCGGGCTCGGTCATCGCGAAGGCCGAGCGGATCTCGCCTTCCAGCAGCGGCTTGAGCCAGCGCGCCTTGATTTCGTCGGAGCCGTAGCGGGCGATGGTCTCCATGTTGCCGGTGTCCGGTGCCGAGCAGTTGAACACCTCGGGAGCCCATGGCACGCGGCCCATGAGTTCGGCCAGCGGCGCGTATTCCTGGTTGGTGAGGCCGGCACCCTTGTAGCCCGAGACCTCGGCACTGTCGACCGGCAGGAACAGGTTCCACAGGCCCTGGCTCTTGGCCTTCTGCTTGAGCTTCTCGATGGTCTGCAGCGGGGTCCAGCGTTTGCCGGCGGCGGTGTTCGCCGCCAGTTCGGCCGCGTATTCAGCCTCGGCGGGGTAGATGTGGGCTTCCATGAACGCGCTGACGCGCGCCTGCAAGTCCTTGGTCTTGGCCGAATAGTCGAAATCCATGGGTGTCTCCGGTGGGAAAAGGGGTAGGACGCCGTCAGGCGCGTTGGGCGAACTGCCAGGCCATCGCGGCCATCGGCCGTGCGCCGCGGGCGGAGGCCACGGCCTGCTCGCTGGAGGCGGTGCCCGCCTCGACGCGCTTGGCGATGCCCTGCAGGATCGCGGCCATGCGGAACAGGTTGTAGGCCTGGTAAAAGTTCCAGTCGGGCGCCAGCGCCTCGGGCGTGCTGATGCCGGTGCGTGCGCAATAGCGGCGGATGTATTCGGCTTCGGTGGGAATGCCCAGTGCCGCTACGTCCAAGCCGCCGATGCCGCGGCCGGTGCTGGGCGGCATGTGCCACGACATGCAGTGGTAGCTGAAGTCGGCCAGCGGATGGCCCAGCGTCGACAGCTCCCAGTCGAGCACCGCGATGATGCGTGGTTCGGAGGCATGGAACATCACGTTGTCCAGGCGGTAGTCGCCATGCACGATCGAGACCTTGCTCTCGTCGCGTGCGCTCGCGGGCATGTGCGCGGGCAGCCAGTCGATCAGGCGCTCCATTTCGTCGATCGGCTGCGACAGCTCGCCGGCGCCGTCGGTCGAGGCCTTGTACTGCTTGCTCCAGCGCCCGATCTGGCGCTCGAAGTAGTTGCCGGGCTTGCCGTAGTCGGCCAGGCCGCGCTCGGCGAACTTGACCGTGTGCAGCGCGGCGATGACGCGGTTCATCTCGTCGTAGATGGCATCGCGCTGCGCGTTGCTCATGCCGGGCAGGGACTGGTCCCAGAGCACCCGGCCGTCCATGAACTCCATGAGGTAGAAGGCGCGGCCGATGACGCTCTCGTCTTCGCACAGGCACAGCATCTTCGGCACCGGCACGTCGGTCCCGGCCAATCCGCGCATGACCTTGAACTCGCGCTCGATCGCATGCGCGGAGGGCAGCAGCTTCGCGACCGGCCCGGGCTTGGCGCGCATCACGTACGTCCGGCCGGGCGTCAGCAGCTTGTAGGTGGGGTTGGACTGCCCACCCTTGAACATCTCGACCGTGAGCGGACCCTTGAACCCGTCGAGGTTCTTTTCGAGCCACGCGGTCAGCGCATCGACGTCGAAGAGATGTTGCTGGGATACGGCGCGGGTGCCGACGAAGCTGTCGAAGTCCTGGGTCATGTCTCTGCGGTCTCTGCAGTCTGCGCGCTGCGTTGGGCTATTGTTCGTCGGCTTCCGAGATGCGCATCAGCGCGGCGCGGTCCAGCACCACCAGCCCACCGGGCTCGATGCGGATCACGTCCTCGCGCTCCATGGCCTTGAGCTCCTGGTTGACGCGCTGACGGGAGGCGCCCAGCAACTGGGCCAGTTCCTCCTGCGCAAGATGCAGGCCGATGCGCATCTGGCTGCCGTCCGCCAGGTTCGGCACGCCGTAGCTGCGCACCAGGTGGACCAACTGCTTGGCCAGGCGGGCCCGCAGGGGCAGGGTGTTGAGATCTTCCACCAGCCCGAAGAGCTGGCGCAGCCGCCGCGCCTGCAAGCGCATCAACGCTTCGTAGAGCTCGACGTGCGTGGCCAGGATCTTCTGGAAATCCGCCCGCGCCACGCAGACGATCGTGGTGTCGCCATGCGCATAGGCGTCGTGCGTGCGCCGGTCCCCGTCGAACATCGCGATATCGCCGAACCAGATCCCGGGCTCCACGTAGGTCAGTGTCACCTGCTTGCCCGACACTGCGGTCGAACTCACCCGCACCGCGCCCTTGGCACAGGCGATCCACTGCTCGGGCGGGTCGCCGCGAGCCGCGATCAGGTCGCCGTCCTTGAAGCGCTTGACGAAGGTGCATCGAAGAATGTCGTGACGCAGAGAAGGTGAGAGTGAAGAGAACCAACGACCACCATTGATCGCTTCTCGTTCTTCGATGGTAAGAATGGGCTCGTCCATGGACTGTCCTGTGCGTGACTGAAATGTCCGGGCATGTCGCCCGAGCGACGCGGCGCTACTCGAAGCGCGGCTTTTCCTTGGACAGAAAAGCGTTGATGCCGATGCCGGCGTTGGGATGGTGCAGGTTGCGCACGAAGTGGTCCCGTTCCTGCGAGAGCTGCGCGCTGAGGGTGGCACCCCGGCCGTCGCTCAGCAGCTCCTTGATGCTGGCCAGCGAGTTGGGCGCGCGTTCGCCCAGGCGCTCGGCCAGTGCGAGCGCGGCCGCCAGGGCCTGCCCGTTCTCGGTGAGCTCGTTGATCACGCCGAGGGCGTGCAGCCGTGCGGCCTCGATGCGCCCGCCCAGCATCAGCCATTCGGTCGCGATCTGGCGCGGCAGCATCTGCGCCAGGTGCCAGCTCAGCCCGCCGTCCGGCGACAGCGCGACGCTGCTGTAGGAGGCCGCGAACACCGCGTCGCGGGCCGCGACGATCATGTCGCAGGCCATGGCGAGGGAGAACCCGGCACCGGCCGCGGCACCCTCGACCGCCGCGATCACCGGTTTGGGGAAGGTGCGGATCGAATCGATCCAGTTGTGCAGCGCGTCGATGCTCTGGGCCTGCACCGCAGGCTCGCGCTCGCGGTTGCCAAGCAGGCGTTGCAGGGAGCCCCCGGCACAGAACCAGGTGCCTTCGCCCACCAGCACCACGCTGCGGATCTCGCTGTTGTTCTCGGCGCCGTTGAGCGCCTCGACGCCTGCGGCGTACATCTCGGGCCCGAGCGCGTTGCGCTGCGAGGGATTGGACAGGGTCAGCACCATGGTGCTGCCCTCGGTCGTGCTCTTGAGTTCTGCGGTCATCGGATCGGCTCTTTTCGTCCTTGCCTCTGTCGAGGTGTGTCTACTCTTCGGGATGGGTCAGGCTCAAGCCCAGCGCGCCGCGGCGGCGCAACCAGGGACTGGGGCGGTAACGCGGGTCGCCGTAGACGGTCTGCATGTTGAACAGCACTTCCAGGACGTTGGTCGGTCCGTACAGGTCGCCCATCGCCAGCGGCCCCTGCGGATAGCCCAGGCCCAGCTTGACCGCGAGGTCGAGGTCGGCCGGGGTGCAGACCCGCTGCTGGCACATGTCGGCCGCGATGTTCACGATGGTGCCGATCACCCGCTGCGTGACGAAGCCGGCGCTGTCGCGGATCACGCTGACGGCCTTGCCGTCGCGCGCGAACAGCGCGTGGGCGGCATCGCGCATGTCCGGTCGCGTGGCCGGGTTGGTCGCCAGTACGCGGCGCTTGGTGGCGGCGTCATCCACCATCAGGTCGATGCCGACCGTGCGCGTCGCGTCCAGCCGGTCGACAGCGGCGACGGTGGTGACGTCGAAGCCCAGCGGCGCGACCAGGATCAGGGCCGCGGAGGAGGGCGTCGCACCGCTTTCGAGCTGAGCCCCCAGTGCATGCACGAGCCGCAGCAGTTCCGGCCGCCGCGCGGCCCGGGGCGAGATCCAGACCGAGGGATGGCCCTCGATCACCGGTGCGGACGGCTCCGGGGCTATCTGGGGGGCGCCGTCGACATAGCGGTAAAAGCCTTCGCCCGTCTTGCGCCCAAGCGCTCCGGCGGCAAGCCGCTGCGCCGTGATCACGCTCGGCCGGTAGCGCGGCTCGTCGTAGTACTGGCGGTAGATCGACTCCATCACCGGGTGGGAGACGTCGAGCGCCGTCAGGTCCAGCAATTCGAAAGGTCCGAGGCGGAAACCGGCCTGGTCCTTGAGGATCCGGTCGATGGTGGCGAAGTCGGCCACGCCTTCGCCGGCGACGCGCAGGGCCTCGGTGCCATAGCCACGGCCCGCATGGTTGACGATGAAGCCGGGCGTATCCTTGGCCTGCACGGCGGCATGGCCCATCTCGGTCGCAAAGCTGGCGAGCCGGCGGCAGATCTCGGCGTCGGTTTTGAAGCCCGCCACCACCTCGACCACCTTCATCAACGGGACCGGGTTGAAGAAATGGAAGCCGGCCATCCGCTCCGGCTTCGCCATGGCGGCGCCGATGGCGGTGACCGAGAGCGAGGAGGTGTTGGTCGCGAGAACGGCAGAGGGCGCCACCACTGCCTCGAGATCGCGGAACAGCTTGCGCTTGACCTCGATGTCTTCCACGACCGCCTCGACAACGAGGTCGCAACCCGCCAGCGCCCGCATGGAGTCGGCAACGTGGAGGCGACCTGACAGAATCTCGCAGCGCGCCTCGTCCAGCTTGCCCCTCTCCAGCAATTTGCGCCATTGCGCGAGGATGGCATCGCGGCCGCGGGCGGCCGCTCCTTCGAAGGCGTCGAGCAGGAAGACCTCGCTCCCCGCCTGCGCCGCGATCTGAGCGATTCCGCGCCCCATGGCGCCTGCACCGACGATCCCTACATTGGAAAACTGCACAGTCATTTGATAATTGTCCCTCGGTGAAAAAGGCACGCTTTCGGGCATGCCAGAATATGTCTACTTTCGAATACTCATCTCGTTAGTCATTTTGCAACTACCACGTTTGGCTGCGGCCCTGTTCTTTATCGGGTTCGCGATTGAATCGTCTGCCTTGACCATCGGGCGCCCGCAGGGTGCCGTCTGGATCGGCAAGCCGCTGGACGTGGTGATCCCGCTTGCACTGGACGCCGCCGAGGCCGGTGGCTCGCTGTGCCTCGAGGCCGAGGTCGTGCAGGGCGAGGTCCCGATGCCGAACGGCAGCCTGAGGGTCTCGCTCGAGCCCGGGGCCAACCCGGCCAATTCGCGGATTCGCATCCGGTCCTCCGCCAGTGTCGACGAGCCGGTGGTCAACGTGAGCGTGCGTGCCGGTTGCGAGATGCGCCTGACGCGCAGCTACGTCTTGCTGGCAGATGTGCCAGCGCAGTCCTCCCTGCCGATCATTGCGCAGGCGCAGGCCCCTGCGGCTGTGCGTGCGCCGCAAGGCAGAACCGCAGGTTCGGCAGCCTCAGGTTCGGGCGCTTCGTTCGACGGCGAAGGCGGCGCGCCGGTCCGGCGGCAGGCGGCGCCCGTGCCGCGCGCATCGGCGCAGGATGCCGAATCCGCGCCGCCGCGGCGCAGCGCTGCACCGGCACCTGCGCCCCGAAGTCCGGTGCAATCGCCGGCTGCGCGCGCCAGCACACCGCGCACGCCGGCACCACAGACTGCCGCCCCCGCGCCGCCTCGTCGCGAGACGGCGGCCGGTGCTCCCCGCCTTCAACTCGAGGCGCTGGAGCCCGCGCCTGTGGCCCAGCCTGGCCTCAAGACGACGACGCAATTGGCCATGCCCGCGACGGAGGACCCGGCCCGCCGCGCCGCTGCCGCAGCGGACTGGCGCGCGCTCGGTGGCGAAGCCGGCGCGGCACCGCGCGAATCCCAGGTCGAGAGCGAGCGGATCAAGGCCCTCGAGGCGACGCTGGCCACCCTGCGCGAACAGACGGCACAGAACCAGCGCGTCCTCCTGGAATTGCGCACCGAACTCGCCCAGGCGCGGGAAAGCCGCTACAGCAACCCGCTGGTCTACGCGCTGATCGGCTTGCTGCTGCTCGCGCTGATCGCGATTCTGATGCTGTGGCGCCTGGCCGCCCGGCGCGCCGAGCCGGCCTGGTGGCGGGAACCCGCGGCCGCGAGCGAAGAAGGGCCGACCCGTCCCGACAGCTTCGGCGAACTCGATAACGACCTGGCCGGAAAGGCCGGCCGCGGCAGCAGTGCGAACGCCACCAACTTCGGCACCAGCACTTTCGCCGGCCTGGTGGCCGAAGAGGAGGAAGACGAAGAAGAGGCCGTGCCTCCGCCTGCGCGCACGCCCGATGGCATACCCGTGCGGCCGGTGAACACCGAAGAGCTTTACGACGTCCAGCAGCAGTCCGACTTCTTCCTCTCGCTGGGCCAGCATGACCAGGCGATCGCCGTCTTGCGCGAGCACATCGCCAGCAACCCCGGTACCAGCGCGCTGGCCTACCTGGACTTGCTGCGCATCTACCATTCGCTGGACCGCAGGGAAGACTACGCGCGCCTGTCGGAGGAGTTCGAGCGCGCCTTCAATGCCGCCGTGCCGGCCTTCGACGAGTTCAATCAGACGGGCAAGGGCCTGGAACATTACCGCAGCGCCCTGGCACGCATCGAGGCGCAATGGCCGGCGCCCGGCACCCTGGCATTGATCGAGGAACTGATCTTCCGCAAGCCGGGCATGCACGAGGACGAGCCCTTCGACCTGGCCGCCTACCAGGAACTGCTCCTGCTCTATTCAGTGGCCAAGGAAGTGATCGACCCGGACAGCACTGCACCTGCGCCGGTCACGCCGCAGTCCTTCGTCGACACCTTCGGGCACGACCAGATGCCGACGGCCCCCGCGCCGATCGAGCCCGAGCGCCCGCCCGAGCCCATTGACGCCGGGCCGACACTGCCACCATCGCTCTATGGCGTCATCGACGAAACGCTGGACCACGAGACCGTTCTGTCGCCCGAACTGCCGGCCTCGGCACCGGCCGATGTGCCGGGCCGCGACTCGGTTCACGTACAGCCCGACATCAACCTCGACCTGGAAGACTTCGACCGGACGGCCTTCGAGACCATGCGAGCGCCAATCGAGACACCCAAGCCGCCGCCGCCACCCTCGGCCGATCCGCACGTGATCGATTTCGAACTCTTCGACCCGCAGACCGAGGCCGAGATCGCACCGAAGCCGGTCAAGAAGCGCTGAACATCGGGAAATTGCCGGCCGGCAACACACTGGGGCCGGGCAGGCCGCGGCGCTTCAACGCCGCACCTGCAACGCGCCGGGATTGACGATGTTGGTCGGATTGCCCTTGATGAAGCTCACCACATTGTCGAAGGCCTGCCCGAAGTACATCTCGTAGCTGTCCTGCTCGACATAGCCGATATGCGGCGTGCAGATGCAGTTCTCCAGCCGCAGCAGCGCGTGGCCCTGCAGGGGCGGCTCGCTCTCGAACACGTCGATGGCCGCCAAGCCGGGTCGGCCGCGATTGAGTGCGGCGAGTAGCGCATCCTGCTCGACCAGCTCGGCGCGCGAGGTGTTGACGAAGAGCGCGGAGGGCTTCATGCGGGACAGGTCCTCGAGCGTCACGAGGCCGCGGGTTTCGTCGGTCAGCCGCAGATGGACGGAGAGCACGTCGGCCGCGGTGAAGAAGGCTTCGCGATTGGGCGCCACCTGGAAGCCGTCGGACCGCGCGCGGGCACAGCTTTCCTCGCGACCCCAGATCACGACCTGCATGCCGAAGGCCTGCCCGTAGCGCGCCACCAGCTGGCCGATGCGGCCATAGCCCCAAATGCAGAGCGTCTTGCCCTTGAGCACCGAGCCGAGGCCGAAGTTGGGCGGCATCGAGGCCGATTTGAGGCCCGATTGCTGCCAGGCGCCGTGCTTGAGATTGCTGATGTACTGCGGCAGCCGACGCATGGCCGCCATGATCAGCGCCCAGGTCAGCTCGGCGGGCGCGAGCGGCGAGCCGGTGCCTTCGGCGACTGCCACGCCGTACTCGGTACAGGCATTGATGTCGATGTGCTGCCCGGCGCGGCCGGTCTGCGAGATGAGCTTGAGTCTGGGCAGTTTCTCGATCAACTGGCGAGTGATCTGGGTGCGCTCGCGGATCAGCACGATCACGTCGGCGTCCTTGAGTCGAACGGACAGTTGCCCGATCCCCTTCACGGTGTTGGTATAGACCTTGGCCGCATACGCATCGAGTTTGGATGCGCAGCGCAGTTTGCGCACTGCATCCTGGTAGTCGTCGAGGATCACGATGTTCATGGCGTGCCATTGTGCCTCGCACCATCCATGAGCCTGCGCCTGGCAGCCAGAGCCGCAGGATGCCCGTGGGTTAACTCAACACGCCGAGTGGGCTGCGCGGGCCAAGTGAACGGCGCGTGCAGCGCGTACAGCGCGTACAGCGCGTGCCGCGTGGGCCGCGTGGGCCGCGAGCGGACGGTTGGGCTGGACGCAGGCTCAATGCAGCCGGCCGGCGCTCGGGCTCGTGCCCGCGGCCTCCAGGGCCACGAGACGGTCCAGCTCGGCGCAGACATCCGCCATACGGCCGGAGATCAGGACCCGCCCCGTGCCTTGGCCGCTGGGCTGGGCGTCGACCGTGCGAACCACGCGCAGGGTGCGAGGCGCAGTGGCCTGGCGAGAGGCTACCGGCGCGCCCGGCCGCACCGCGCAACTGGGCCGGATGCCCACGTAGCGGAGCACCGACTTGCGCGCGCGGCGCGGCTTCATCCAGCGGGTGGCCAGCGATTGCAGTGGCACGAACAGGTCGGCGAAGCTGAGCAGAGCGATTCCCATGTGAACTCCATGTAGTCAGGGATTGAACACAGGCAGGATTGCTAAATGACGGCCACGGCAGGGTGATGGCCCTTCGGCCATACGCCCGCCACCTGTCGCGGCCGTGGCTGCAAGGTGCAGGGTGCACCTCGCCATTTCGGTGCTACATCAGCATCGTGTTGCGGATCAAGCCCACGGCCAGGCCTTCAATCTCGAAAGGCTCGCCGGGCTGGACGATGATGGTGGGGTAATCGGGGTTCTCGGCGTGAAGCTCGATGACCTGCTTGTTGCGCTTGAGGCGCTTGACCGTGACCTCGTCGCCCAGGCGGGCCACGATGATCTGCCCGTTTCGCGCCTCCTTGGTGGCCTGCACGGCGAGCAGGTCGCCATCCATGATGCCGGCGTCGCGCATGGACATGCCGCGTACTTTGAGCAGATAGTCGGGCTGGCGCTGGAAGAGCGTGTTCTCGACGTAGTAGGTCTGATCGACATGTTCCTGCGCCAGGATCGGCGAGCCGGCAGCGACGCGGCCGATGAGCGGCAGCGCGAGCTGGGCCATGCCTGGCAGCGAGAGCGAGTACTGGTTGTTGCGCGATTCGTTCAGCGAGCGCAGCGCATCGCCCTTGAGGCGGATGCCGCGAGAGGTGCCGCTCACCAGCTCGATCACGCCCTTGCGGGCCAGCGCCTGGAGATGCTCTTCGGCGGCGTTGGCAGACTTGAAGCCCAACTCCGCCGCGATTTCGGCACGCGTGGGCGGTGCGCCGGTACGGGCGATGGCGCTTTGGATCAGGTCCAGAATCTGTTGCTGGCGGGCGGTAAGCTTGGCGGCGAACTGCATGGGGGCTCCTGCGATACTGGTTGAACATCCAGTATCTGTATTTTTAACCAGTTTTCGGGACTTTGGCAAGCGATGGCAGATTCGACGAGAGAAAGCAAACGCCGCGTGATCGTCCTGGGCACGGGCGGCACGATCGCCGGCCGCGCGGCGTCGGCGAGAGACAACATCGGGTACACCGCCGGCCAGGTCGGCGTGACCGAGTTGCTGGAGGGCATCGAGGCACCGCCGGGTGCGGCGGTCCAGACCGAGCAGGTGGCGCAGGTCGACAGCAAGGACATGAGCTTCCCGATCTGGCGCCGGCTGGCCGAACGCTGCGCCCATTGGCTGGCTGAGCCCGACGTGGCAGGGCTGGTGATTACCCACGGCACCGACACGCTGGAAGAAACCGCGTTCTTCCTGCAATCGGTGCTGGCGCCCGCCAAGCCCGTCGTCGTGACCTGCGCGATGCGGCCCGCAACCGCGCTGACGCCGGATGGACCGCAGAACGTGCGGGACGCGATGGCCGTCGCCCTCAGCCCCGAGGCACGGGGCGTGACGGTGGTCTGCGCTGGACAAGTCCACAGTGCCTTCGACGTGCAGAAGATTCACACCTATCGAATCGATGCCTTTTCTTCTGGCGATGCCGGGCCGGTGGCGTACGTGGAGGAGGGCGTGTTGCGCGCACTTCGCCCCTGGCCCTTCTCGCCGCCTGATCCGGCACGGCAAGCCTTCGAACGAATGGCACGTGCGGCGCGCTGGCCGCGCGTGGAGATCCTGCTGAGCCACGCGGAGGCGGGCGGCGGCGTCATCCGCGCACTGGTCGCTCAGCGGGCGGCTGGCGATGAAGACGCCGTGCAGGGCCTGGTCCTTGCGGCGACCGGCAACGGCACGCTCCACGAGGCGCTGGAAGCGGCAGCCTTGCAGGCGCAGGGCGCGGGGATCATGGTGGTGCGGGCCACCCGCTGCATGCAGGGTCGTATCCTTCCGACGCCGGGCGCGGCGCTTCGCGATGCAGGCGGGCTGACGCCGGTCAAGGCGCGCATCGCCCTGATACTGGAACTGATGGCTTCCGGGGTCGGCACTTCCTGAGCGGCAGAGCGCATGTTCTCAGCGCTTCAGTCGCACGCCTGGGTCTATCCCTCGCTGGAGGTCGTGCACATCGTCGGCATCGCGCTACTGCTCGGCAATCTGGTCGCGCTCGAAATGCGGGTGTTCGGCCGCGCAGCCATGTTGCCGGTGGCTGCGATGGCCAGCTTGTCGCTGTCGATCGCGCTCACCGGCTTCGGGTTGGCTGCCGCCAGCGGCGCAATGATGTTCGCCACCCAGCCAACCGAGCTGCTGGCCAATCGTGCCTTCGTGATCAAGATGGGGCTGCTGGTGGCGGCGGGCTTCAATGCCGGGTGGTTTCATGCCCGCGCCTCCCTGCGGAAGCTCGATGCGCTGGCGCGGATACAAATGCTGATGTCTACTGCGATCTGGTTGGCCGTCGTGTTCTGCGGCCGCTGGATCGCGTACTGAATGAAAAGATGAAGGAGCCATCCCCATGAAGCGTCGCCGAATCCTCGCTGTTGCCGCATCCCTGCCGCTCGCGAGCCGCCTTGCCTGGGCGCACCATGGCTGGAGCAGTTTCGACCAGGACCGTCCCGTCTATCTCGAGGGCAGGGTCGTGCGCACTAAATGGCAGAACCCGCATGCCGAGCTGGTGATCGAGGTGCCGCCCGGCCTCAAGGTGCCTGCCGACCTCGCGAAGCGCACACTGCCGGCACAGAGCGCGCCTGTCGATGGGGCAGGCCTGCTGGCCCGCGCCGAACTGCCCAGGCGCAGCGAGCGGCAATGGGAGCTCGAACTGGCGCCGTTGACACGCCTGGAGGCCTGGAAGCTTGCCGAGGTCAAGCCCGGTACCACCGTGTCCGCGGTGGGCTTCACGCACAAGGAAGAGAAGGATGCGGTGATGCGCGTCGAATATCTGTTCGTGGATGGCAAGGCCTACGGGCTGCGTTCCAGCCCGGCCTGATCAGCTCAGCTCGCCAGGGCGGCGAAGGCGCGCTGGGTGATTTCCTCGACCGTGCCGACGCCGCTGATGGCGCGGTACTTCGGCGCGGCCTCTGGTTCCGCCTCGGCCCAGGCGGCGTAGTAGTCGACCAGCGGCCGAGTCTGCCGGCTGTAGACCTCGAGGCGGTGACGGACCGTCTCTTCCTTGTCGTCCTCGCGCTGAATCAGATCCTCGCCGGTGACGTCGTCCTTGCCGTCGACCTTCGACGGATTGAACTTGATGTGGTAGGTACGGCCCGATGCCGGGTGCGAGCGGCGCCCGCTCATGCGCTCGATGATGTCCGCGAAAGGCACGTCGATCTCGAGCACGTAGTCGAGCTTGACGTTGGCGGCGCGCATCGCGTCGGCCTGCGGGAGGGTTCGGGGAAAGCCGTCGAAGAGGAAGCCGTTGCTGCAGTCGGGCTGCGCAAGTCGTTCCTTGACGAGGTTGATGATGAGATCGTCGCTGACCAGTGCACCGGCGTCCATGACGGCCTTGGCCTGCAGGCCGAGCGGGGTGCCGGCCTTGACGGCAGCGCGCAGCATGTCGCCGGTGGAGATCTGGGGAATGCCGTACTTCTGGCAGATGAAGGTGGCTTGTGTGCCCTTGCCCGCCCCGGGGGCGCCCAACAAAATCAGTCTCATGGTGTCCTCGGACGGTTCTTCGATTTCTGGTGCGCCTGCCTGTCGCAGGCGACGGTAGCAAGGGCGCAATCGTGTCGAGGATAGCACGCACCCCGGCGTGCGCTGCACCTCGGCGCGGCTCGCCGATCGCCTCAGGCGGCAGTGAACAGGGCGCGCACGCGCTCGAGGTCTTCCGGCGTGTCGATGCCCGGTCCCGGCGCATGGGTGCTCACGTGCACGGCGATGCGGTGCCCGTGCCACAGCGCGCGCAGCTGTTCCAGTGCTTCGGTCGCCTCGATGGGTGCCGGCGGCAGGCCAGGGAAGCGGCGCACGAAGCCGGTCCGATAGCCGTAGATGCCGATGTGGCGCAGCGGGGCGGGGGCCGGCGGCAGGGCGCCGGGTGTGCCTTTGGCGAAGCCATCGCGCCACCAGGGGATGGGGGCACGGCTGAAATAGAGCGCGTTGCCCTGCGCGTCCAGCACGGTCTTGACGACGTTCGGGTTGAGGAAGTCCTCCAGAGAATGGATGGCATGCGCGGCCGTGCTCATCGCGGCATCGGGGTGCGCGGCGAGCGTCCGGGCTACGGCGTCGATCAGCGCCGGATCGATCAGCGGTTCGTCGCCCTGGACGTTGACCACGATTTCTTCGTCGGCCAGGCCGAGCAACTGGCAGGCCTCGGCCAGGCGGTCGCTGCCGCTCGGATGATCCTTGCGCGTGAGCAGCACCTGGATGCCGTGTGCCTCGCAGGCGGCAACGATGCGCGCGTCGTCGGCCGCCACCACGACACGGGCGGCGCCCGATTGCAGCGCACGCTGCGCGACGCGCACCACCATTGGCAGGCCGGCGATGTCGGCCAGCGGCTTGTCGGGCAGGCGGGTCGAGGCGAGCCTGGCCGGGATCAGGACGGCGAATGGCAAGCTCACGGCAGACTCACAGTCCCAGTTCTTCGTCAGTCAGAGGGCGAGCCTCGTTCTCCAGCAGGATCGGGATGCCGTCGCGCACCGGGTAGGCCAGGCGCGCGCTGCGCGACACCAGCTCCTGCTTCTCGCGGTTCCAGGTGAGCGGTCCCTTGGTCACGGGGCAGACGAGCAGTTCAAGCAGCTTGGGGTCCATCGGTCGATGATAGCTTCGCGTCCAGCGCGTGGAAGAAGCCGGGCTCGGGCTCGAACAGCAGCGGCACGGCCAGCGCCTCGGGGGCGTAGCGCCAGAGTTTGAGCGCATCCTTCTCGGTGCACAGCAGGGCGTAGCCTTCACCGGGCGGGGAGCGCCAGCCGTCGAAGCCGTCATGGTCGCGCAAGGCGATGCATTGCTGCGGCACCAGCCCGCGATCCCGCAGCATCTCGAAGAATGCCTCGGGTTTCGCGATCGCGGCAACGGCCACCAGCGGCCGGCCCTGCAGATCGGTGAGCGGTACCGGCGTGCCGTCCCGGCGCAAGGCGTGGCCGGCCAGTGCGCGGCGCGCGGTGAAGCCCTCGAACGCGGGCTGTGCACCCGTGTGCAGCACCAGGTCGCATCGCCGCGGCCAGCGCTCGCGCAAGGGGCCTGCGGGAAGAAGCCACCCGTTGCCCGTGCCGCGGTCGTCGAAGACGCAGATCTCGATGTCGCGAGCGAGGGCAAGATGCTGAAGGCCATCGTCGCTGACGATGCACTGCGTTTCAGGGTAGCGCGCAAGCAGGGCGCGTGCCGCCTGTGCACGGCGCCGCGCCACGAAGACCGGGGCGCCAGTCGCGCGCCGGATCAGGGCCGGCTCGTCGCCGACGTCGTAGGGTTCGCTCTCAACTTCGACTTCCCGGCAGTCATCGGTGCTCCGCCCATAGCCGCGTGACACGACGCCGACGCGCCGTCCGCGGGCCTGGAGATGGCGTACGACGGCCATCACGACCGGGGTCTTGCCGGAACCGCCGGCGATGACGTTGCCGACCACGATCACGGGCACCCCGATTCGCTCCGTCTTCAGAAGACCCGCGCTGTAGAGCGCGCGCCGGATCATGGCCAGCGCGCCGAAGACGAGGGAAAGAGGCCACAACAGCCGCGCAAGCGCTCCGCGCCCGAGCCAAGCTTGCTGCAGGCTCAAGACTAGCGGCCGGCCCGACCGGCCGACTGGGCAGCGAAGGTGATCTGAATGAGGCCGGCGCGGCGCGCGGCTTCCATCACCGTGATCACCGACTGGTGGGTGGCGTTGGCGTCGGCGCTGATGATGATCACGCTGTCCTTGCCACCGGTGGCCGCGTTGCCGAGGGCTTCGGCCACCGCTTCAACGCTGCGCTCGGCCAATGGTGACTTGTTGACCGAATAGCGGCCGTCGGCGGACACGGCCACGATGACTTCCTTCGGATAGTCGCGCTGGGCTTCTGCGTCGGCCACGGGCAGGCGCAACTGCATCTCGGTGAACTTGCTGTAGGTGGTCGACAGCATCAGAAAGATCAGCACGACCAGAAGCACGTCAATGAAGGGAATCAGGTTGACCTCCGGCTCCTCCTTGGAGCCGTGGCTGAAGTGCATCCTTCTCATATGCGGAGCGTGTTCAGGTGGCGGGCGAAGCGTTCGCCGGCCAGTTCGAGATTCAGCAGGTACTCATCGACGCGGGTGCGGAAATAGCGCCAGAAGATCAGCGCCGGGATCGCCACCATCAGCCCGAAGGCCGTGTTGTACAGCGCCACCGAGATGCCGTGCGCCAGTTGTGCCGGGTTGCCGGTGCCGACGGCGCCAGTGCTCGGCGATTGCGAGCCGAAGATCTCGATCATGCCGATCACCGTGCCCAGCAAACCCAGCAAAGGGGCGGCTGACGCGATGGTCGCGAGCGCGGGCAGGTAGCGTTCCAACCGATGGGCGACGATGCGGCCTGCGGCTTCCATTGCCGCACGCAGATCGTCTTCGGTCGAATGGGGATTGGCGTTCAAGGCGCGAAATCCGGCGGCCAGCACCTCGCCGAGGCCCGAGTTCTTTTCCAGCTTGGTCACCACCTCCGGGCCGGGGATCGCGTTGCGCGAGACGCCGATGGCTTCGTCGAGCAGCTTGGGAGGAAGGACCTTGGCGGTTTTGAGGCTGCTGAATCTCTCGATCACCAGCGCCAGCCCCACCACCGAACAAGCGAGCAGCGGCCAGATCGGCCAGCCCGCAGCAACTATGATCGAAAACAAGGAAACCCTCCGGCCCGTGGACTGCAAATGCAAATGCGCGGCGATTATCCACCGTCGGCTGTCAGATGTTCCGATTTGTAGTCGTCTGTAGGCGACGACGCACAGATTCTGTGGATAACTTTGTGGCTAACCCGCATGACAACTCGGCCGTAGCCTCATTTCACGGGCCTCGCCTTGGAACGACTGAATTTTGAGCACCACTTTCTTTAATCAAATCAATGCGTTGCACGTGAACATGGGCGCGTCGTGCCGGTTGCTTGGCCTGAAGGGGCGCCCGATCCTTCTTGTGGAAGACTGAACCCTTTGTCAGGACGCACCGAAATGAACGGATCCGATGCATTGGCCGCCGGGCCGCGCATCTGGGCCGTGGGCGCGCTGTGTCGCGCGGTCGCGGATGCCCTCGAGGCGCGCTTCAATCCCGTGGCCGTGCGCGGCGAGATCAGCGGCTTCTCGCGCGCCGCCAGCGGGCATTGCTACTTTGCCTTGAAGGACGAAGCGGGCCAACTGCGCTGTGCCATGTTCAGGCGCGCCGCGGGCCTGCTCGACTTCACGCCGCGCGACGGCGATCAGGTCGAGGTCCGAGGAAGGCTGGCCGTGTACGAGCCGCGCGGTGATCTGCAATTGGTGGTCGAGAGCTTGCGCCGGGCCGGGCAGGGCGCGCTGTTCGAGCAGTTCCTGCAGCGCAAGGCGCGGCTGGAGGCCGAAGGGCTGTTCGACCCCGCCCACAAGCGGCCGCTCCCCGCCATGCCGCGGGCAGTCGGACTGGTGACCTCGCAGGGCGCGGCGGCGTTGCACGACGTTGTGACCGCGCTGCGGCGACGCGTGCCCCACATCTCGGTCGTGCTCGCGCCAGCGGCAGTACAGGGCAGCGGGGCGCCGGCCGAACTGGTGCGCTCGCTGCGTGCGCTTTACGCCTTGCAACCGCCGGTCGATGCGATTCTGCTGGTACGCGGCGGCGGCTCGATCGAAGACCTCTGGGCCTTCAACGACGAGACCCTGGCGCGAACGATCGTGCAGAGTCCGGTGCCGGTGATCAGCGGCGTCGGCCACGAGACCGACTTCACCATCGCCGACTTCTGCGCCGACCTTCGCGCACCGACGCCCACCGCCGCGGCCGAGCTGGTGGCGCCGCCGCGCGAGCTCTGGCTGGGCGCGCTGGAACTGCTGGAGAAGCGGCTGAGCGGCGCGCTGTCGGGGCGTCTTGACGCGATGTATCAGCGCGTCGACGACGCGGCGGGCAGGCTGTCGCGGCCCTCGACGCTGGTCATGCGACAGCAGATGCGGCTGGCGCAGCATGCGCACCGGCTGCGCCACGTGGCGCAATCGCGCATCCAGCGGCTTGCGCAGATGCGGCAGGGGCTGGAGACGGCGCTGCCGGGGCAGTTTGCACGCGTGCTGCTGCAACGCAGGGAGCGGCTCGAACGCGCCTCGCTAAGGCTGCAACTGCTGGATCCGGCGCTGGTCCTTGAGCGTGGCTATGCCTGGCTCACGGACGCGGACGGCAAGGCGCTCACCAGCGTCGGGCAGATGGAGCCGGGCGATGCCGTGCAGGCCCGGCTGGCCGACGGCACGGCCGACATGACAGTAGGGCGAACGACCACGACGCGATTGCGTCCGACGACGGCTTCCTGATTCCTTTCTAGAATGCGCTGTCCCCATAACCAACCTGCGAGAAAAGACATGGAACACGTCCTCCCACCCCTTCCGTATGCCCTGGACGCGCTGGCACCCGAATACTCCAAGGAAACGCTCGAGTACCACTATGGCAAGCACCACAACGCCTATGTGGTGAACCTGAACAACTTGCAGAAGGGCACCGAGTTCGAAAACATGGAACTCGAGGACATCGTGAAGAAGTCCAGTGGCGGCATCTACAACAACGCTGCACAGATCTGGAATCACACCTTCTTCTGGAACTGCATGAAGCCCGCCGGCGGCGGCCAGCCTACCGGTGCGCTGGCCAAGGCGATCGAGGCCAAGTGGGGCAGCTACGATGCCTTCAAGGAAGCGTTCGTGAAGTCGGCGGTGGGCAACTTCGGCTCGGGCTGGACCTGGCTGGTCAAGAAGCCTGACGGTACTGTGGACATCGTCAACATGGGCGCAGCCGGCACGCCGCTGACCACGGCCGACAAGCCGGTGCTGACGGTGGACGTCTGGGAGCACGCCTACTACATCGACTACCGCAACCTGCGCCCGAAGTTCGTGGAGACCTTCCTGTCCAAGCTAGTGAACTGGGACTTCGCCCAGAAGAACTTCGGCTGAGCCGACAGCAGTCGGCTCTGGGACTACAAGCCGACCCGCGGGTCGGCTTTTTGCTTCGGGCGCCGAAGAGACTTAGCGCGTGCTGACGAAAAGCTCTCCACCGAGCTTGGCGCCCTTCTTGATGTTCTTACGGGCGAACCAGCCCTGGTTCATCTCCAGCACGAAGCGGACCGGTTCTTCGGAGCAATGGGAGTCGTCGGTCATGGGCCTCATGTCCGCGAGGTTCACGATGCGGCCATCGTCGGCCACGAAGGCGGCCGTCAGCGGCAGCAGCGTGTTGCGCATCCAGAAGCACTGTGTGCCCGGCCGATCGAACACGAAGATCATGCCCTCGTTCTGCGGCATCTCCTTGCGGAACATGAGCCCGACCTGCTGCTGTTGCGGCGTCCGGGCCACCTGGGCGTCGATCTGGTACATACCTGCCGTCAGCTTGACTCTCGGCAACTGGGTCTGCGCTTCCTGAGCATCGGCGCCTGGAGCGCATGCCAACGAGGCTGAAAGTGCGAGCAGGGCAAGAAGGCGCTGGAGCATGGGAAAGCTTTTCGAGACGAAGACGAAGACAGGAAAAGATGGCTGGGCGCACGCTCTCGTCCAACGTGATGCCGGAGCACCCCGCAAAGCGTACATACATCCTACAAATTCAGCATTGAGCGCGCAGCCGAAAAAAAAGCGTTCCGAGGAACGCTTTTTTGGTGCAACCGCCCAGACTTACTGGGGGGTGCCGCCTTGAACGGGCACCGGCTTCTTTCCGCCGCCCTTGGCCGGACGACGCGCATCGCGCGAATCGCGACGGGCCTGAGCGGCCTTGTCGGCACCGGTCTTGGTCACGCCGCCGCTGCCTTCTGCGACGTTCTTCTGGTCGCCACCGGCTTCCTTCACCTGGCCGGCCGGACGAGCTGCCTTGCGGGCTTCCGCGCGGTCGGCTGCCTTGCCTTGGGCCTGAGGGTTGATCTCGGCCGGTTGGGTCTGGGCGAACGCGGCTGCGGCGAACAGGCCGGCAATCATCACTGCGAAAACTTTCTTCATTGCGATTCCTCTGTGGAGTGGTTTGAAAATGCCTCCCGGCCAGCAGAAGGTCAGCCAACAACGAGGGCTTCAGGGCCACGGTTGACAGCACCCTCGGGCTCCTCCGGTTGCATCTAAAATTCTAAGGCTATTCAGGGGGCTGAAAACATAGTGTCTTCCTGCCTTCAAATTACCCCGGAGTTTCTGCTCTCATGTCCAGCTATCAGCACATCAAAGTTCCGACCGACGGCCAGAAGATCACGGTCAATGCCGACAATTCCCTTAATGTGCCGGACCAGCCCGTCATTCCCTTCATCGAGGGCGACGGCACGGGCCTCGACATCACGCCGGTGATGATCAACGTCGTGGACGCCGCAGTGGCCAAGAGCTACGGCGGCAAGCGGAAGATCCATTGGATGGAGGTCTACGCCGGCGAGAAGTCGACCAAGGTCTACGGCCCTGACGTCTGGCTTCCCGAGGAGACCCTGCACGCAGTGCGCGAGTACGTGGTGTCGATCAAGGGCCCGCTCACCACGCCCGTCGGGGGCGGCATCCGCTCACTGAATGTCGCGCTGCGCCAGGAACTCGATCTTTACGTGTGCCTGCGTCCCATCCAGTACTTCGAAGGCGTTCCCAGCCCGGTGAAGGAGCCGCAGAAGACCAACATGGTGATCTTCCGCGAGAACTCGGAGGACATCTACGCCGGCATCGAGTTCGAGGCCGAGAGCGACAAAGCCAAAAAACTCATCAAGTTCCTGCAGGACGAGTTCGGTGTCAAGAAAATCCGCTTCCCCGAGAGCTCCGGGATTGGCATCAAGCCGGTGTCGCGCGAGGGCACCGAGCGTCTGGTGCGCAAGGCGATCCAGTACGCCATCGACAACGACAAGCCTAGCGTCACGCTCGTGCACAAGGGCAACATCATGAAGTTCACCGAGGGTGCCTTCCGCGACTGGGGCTATGGGCTGGCGGCGCGCGAATTCGGGGGCGAGCTGATCGACGGAGGCCCATGGATGAAGGTCAAGAATCCGAAGACCGGCAAGGACATCACCATCAAGGATTCGATCGCCGATGCTTTCCTGCAACAGATCCTGCTGCGTCCGGCCGAGTACAGCGTGATCGCAACCTTGAACTTGAATGGCGACTACGTGTCCGACGCGCTGGCGGCCCAGGTTGGCGGCATCGGTATCGCGCCGGGCGCCAACCTCAGCGACACGGTCGCCATGTTCGAGGCAACCCACGGCACCGCCCCCAAGTATGCCGGCAAGGACTACGTCAATCCCGGCTCGGAAATCCTGTCGGCCGAGATGATGCTGCGCCACATGGGCTGGACCGAGGCCGCCGACCTGATCATCAGCGCGATGGAAAAGTCGGTCGCCAGCAAGAAAGTCACCTACGACTTCGCCCGGTTGATGGAAGGCGCTACGCAAGTGAGCTGCTCGGGATTCGGCCAGGTCATGATCGACAACATGTGAGCCCCTTCGGGACGCGCCTGAAGCCCTGGCTCCCCAACCCCGGTTCCGCAAGGCCCCGGGGTTTTTTTCGGGGCCGGGCGTCCGAAGCGGGGAGGTGGGGCACAGCCCTTGCATATGCGGCCTGCGCCGCCTTTGTCGCCTTTGTAATAGCTGCCGTCTTGAATGTCACAAAGCCGCCACCAGTTCTCCAAGCACGGACACTGCAAGCGCCGGGCGGCTCGATAAAATGAATTACATGGCTACGAAAATCCCTTCGACT
The DNA here is from genome assembly GCF_039541515.1 of Variovorax defluvii. Lineage (NCBI taxonomy): Bacteria > Pseudomonadati > Pseudomonadota > Betaproteobacteria > Burkholderiales > Comamonadaceae > Variovorax > Variovorax defluvii. Next base: position 170,344 of record NZ_BAABGJ010000027.1, on the reverse strand, counting down.
CCACCCACGCCGCCCGCCGTGAAGCCGGCGCGGGATGACGGCGATGCGGTCGTGATCGAGCGTCGTCCTCAGAAGACTGCGCCGCCCCAGATGTATCAGGTGGTGATGCTCAACGACGACTACACGCCCATGGAGTTCGTGGTCGTCGTGATCCAGGAGTTTTTCAACAAGGACCGGGAAACCGCCACCCAGATCATGCTCAAGATCCATCTCGACGGGCGAGGCGTCTGCGGCGTCTACTCGCGCGATATGGCGGCCACGAAGGTCAATCAAGTGATGGAAGCGGCGCACCAGGCCGGACATCCGCTGCAATGCGTCAGTGAACCGGTTGAATAAATCGCGCTCCAACCCATTTGAGTTTTTATTTACAGCAAAGCCAAAGGAAATCACATGATTGCCCAGGAACTGGAAGTCAGCTTGCACATGGCTTTTGTGGAAGCGAGGCAGCAACGGCATGAATTCATCACGGTGGAGCACCTCCTGCTCGCTTTGCTGGACAATCCGAGCGCGGCCGAGGTGTTGCGCGCCTGCTCAGCCAATGTCGACGACCTTCGCGCGTCGTTGACCAATTTCATCAAGGACAACACGCCCCAGGTGGCAGGGACCGATGACGTGGACACGCAGCCCACGCTCGGCTTCCAGCGCGTGATCCAGCGCGCGATCATGCACGTGCAATCGACCGGCAACGGCAAGAAGGAAGTGACCGGCGCCAACGTGCTGGTCGCGATCTTCGGCGAGAAGGACTCGCACGCGGTCTACTACCTGCACCAGCAGGGCGTGACCCGGCTCGACGTCGTGAACTTCATCGCCCACGGCATCAAGAAGAGCGATCCTCCGGAGGCCGCCAAGAGCAGCGGCGAATCGTCGTCCGAAGGCGAGGAGGGTGGCGGCGAGAAGAACGAGAAGTCCTCTCCGCTCGAACAGTTCACCCAGAACCTCAACCAGATGGCCAAGGACGGCAAGATCGATCCGCTGATCGGCCGCGAGTACGAGGTCGAGCGCGTGATCCAGATCCTGTGCCGCCGGCGCAAGAACAACCCGCTGCTGGTGGGTGAAGCCGGCGTAGGCAAGACGGCCATCGCCGAGGGCTTGGCCTGGCGCATCACTCAGGGCGACGTGCCGGAGATCCTGGCCGAGTCCTTCGTCTACTCGCTCGACATGGGCGCCTTGCTGGCCGGCACAAAGTACCGCGGCGACTTCGAGCAGCGCCTCAAGGGCGTGCTCAAGTCTCTCAAGGACAAGCCGAACGCGATCCTCTTCATCGACGAGATCCACACGCTGATCGGCGCCGGCGCCGCCTCGGGTGGTACGCTGGACGCGTCGAACCTGCTCAAGCCCGCCTTGTCCAGCGGGCAGCTCAAGTGCATCGGCGCCACCACCTTCACCGAATACCGCGGCATTTTCGAGAAGGATGCGGCCCTGTCGCGTCGCTTCCAGAAGGTCGACGTGGTCGAGCCCACGGTGCAGGAAACGGTCGACATCCTCAAGGGCCTGAAGTCGCGCTTCGAGGAGCACCATGGCGTGAAGTACGGCCCGGCGGCCCTGCAGGCCGCGGCCGAGCTCAGCGCCAAGTACATCAACGACCGCCACCTTCCTGACAAGGCCATCGACGTGATCGACGAGGCGGGCGCGTCGCAGCGCATCCTGCCAGCGAACAAGCGCAAGAAGACCATCGGCAAGAGCGAGGTCGAGGAAATCGTCGCGAAGATCGCGCGCATTCCCCCGGCCAACGTGTCGAACGATGACCGCGGCAAGCTGCAGAACATCGAGCGCGACCTCAAGAGCGTGGTGTTCGGGCAGGACAAGGCGCTCGAGGTCCTGGCCTCGTCCGTCAAGATGGCGCGTTCGGGCCTCGGCCGGGACGACAAGCCGATCGGCTCCTTCCTGTTCAGCGGCCCCACCGGCGTCGGCAAGACCGAGGCGGCGAAGCAACTGGCCTACATCATGGGCATCGAGCTGATCCGCTTCGACATGTCCGAGTACATGGAGCGCCATGCCGTGAGCCGTCTGATCGGTGCGCCTCCCGGCTACGTCGGCTTCGACCAGGGCGGCCTGCTGACCGAAGCGATCACGAAGAAGCCGCACGCGGTGCTGCTGCTCGACGAGATCGAGAAGGCGCACCCGGACATCTTCAACGTGCTGTTGCAGGTCATGGACCATGGCACGCTGACGGACAACAACGGGCGCAAGGCCGACTTTCGCAACGTGATCATCGTCATGACGACCAACGCGGGCGCCGAGACGATGAACAAGTCGACCATCGGCTTCACCAATCCGCGCCAGGCCGGCGACGAGATGGGCGACATCAAGCGCCTGTTCACGCCGGAGTTCCGCAACCGCCTGGATGCGATCGTGAGCTTCAAGGCGCTCGATGAGCAGATCATCCTGCGCGTGGTCGACAAGTTCCTGCTGCAGCTGGAAACCCAGCTGGCCGAGAAGAAGGTGGACGTCACCTTCACCGACGCCCTGCGCAAGCATCTGGCGAAGAAGGGCTTCGACCCGTTGATGGGTGCGCGTCCGATGCAGCGGCTGATTCAGGACACGATCCGCCGTGCCCTCGCCGACGAACTGCTGTTCGGGCGTTTGCAGGAAGGCGGCCGCCTGACGGTGGACCTCGACGACAAGGAAGAGGTGCAGTTGGACATCCAGCCGCTGCCCAAGAAGGAAGGGCGCGCCAAGCCCGAAGCGGAAGAGGCCGCCACCGGCTGACCCGCAGCCGCCTGCGAGCTCGGTCGCGCGAGGCCGGTAGCATTCGTGCTACCGGCCTTTTCTTTGACTGTTCCTTCCCGCCTTGATCCTCCCCGAGCTCAGCCACGAATGGAAGACTGGCCTCTCCCTGGCATGGAGCGGCTATATCGCGGTGCTTTCCGTCTGGATCGTCATGCAGAAGCGTGCGCCGGTCTCGACGATGAGCTGGATCCTCTCGCTGGCGCTGCTGCCTTTTGCGGGTTTCCTCATCTACTACTTCCTCGGCCCCCAGCGGCTCAAGAAGCAGCGCCTCAAGCGGCTGCGCAGCCGCGCCATCGGGCAGGCCCCCGCGGATCTGACCAGCCTGCGCGATGCCGCCGAGCAGGCGCCGCCCGCTTTGCGGCAGATGGCCGCGCTCGGCACGGCCGCCTGCGGTCTTCCGGTGTCGAGCGCGACGGCCGCCGAGTTGCTGTCCGGCGGCGCCGCCACCTTCGACGCCATTTTCGAAGCGATCCGCCGGGCGCGCGATCACATCCACCTCGAGTACTACATCTTCGAGCCCGACCGGACCGGCACCGCGCTGCGCGACCTGCTCATCGAGCGGGCTCGCGAGGGCGTCACCGTGCGGCTGCTGCTGGACGCGTTGGGCTCCAAGCGAATTGGCCGGCGCTTCATGGCGCCCATGGTGGCAGCCGGCATCGAGGTGGCACTGTTCCACGACACCCGTATCGGCCGTCGCCTGCGGCCGGTGACCAACTACCGGACCCACCGCAAGATCGTCGTCTGCGACGGCCGCATCGGCTTCACCGGCGGCGTCAACATCACCGACGAGGAAGATGGCCGGATTCGCGCTGACGCCTACCACGACGCGCACCTTCGCATCGAAGGCAGCGCCGTGCGCTGGCTGCAGACCACCTTTCTCGAAGACTGGACCTATGCCACCGGCGCGGACCCGCGCCGCCTCAACGAAAGTCTCGATGCGCTGCTGCCGCGCCTGCCGGCGCACGAGCGCGCGGGTGACATTCCGGTGCAGATCGTCACCAGCGGCCCCGACAGCATGCTCGAGGCCATCCATCGCATTCACGTCGCGGCCATCCACTCGGCCTCACAGCGCGCCTGGCTCACCACGCCGTACTTCGTGCCCGGCGAGCCGGCGCTCATGGCGCTCACCAGCGCGGCGCTGCGCGGCGTCGACGTTCGCTTGCTGGTGCCCCGCCGCAGCGATTCGCTGATCGTGAGTGCGGCGGCGCGCTCCTACTACGACGAACTGATGGCAGCCGGCGTCAAGATCTGGGAGTACAAGGCGCGCATGCTGCATTCCAAGACGCTGGTCGTGGACGACCAGTGCGCGATGATCGGTACCGCGAACTTCGACAACCGCAGCTTCCGACTCAACTTCGAGGTGTGCGCGGTCATCTACGGCCCGGCACTCGCGGGGCCGCTCGCCGCCCAATTCGAGACCGACCTGAAAAGCGCCGCACAAGTGCGAAACCCGCGCCGACAGGCCTTCGTGCGCCGGCTCGGCGACGCCACGGCACGGCTGTTCTCGCCGCTGCTATAGGATCGGCCGGCCTACACCACGTACGCAGAACAACGGCAAAAGAACGCAATAGGGAGGAAAGCATTCTGATGACCCAGCAAACATTTCTCTGGCACGACTACGAAACTTTCGGCGCCGTTCCGCGCCGCGACCGCCCCGCGCAGTTCGCCGCCATCCGCACCGACGCCGAACTCAATGAGATCGGCGAGCCCTTGATGATCTACTGCAAACCGGCCCCGGACTACCTCCCGAGCCCGCAGTCCTGCCTCATCACCGGCATCACGCCGCAGCTTTGCCTGGAGCGCGGCTTGCCCGAGCACGAGTTCGCCGCGCGCATCGAGTCCGCCTTCTCGCAGCCGGGCACCATCGGCGTGGGCTACAACACCATCCGCTTCGACGACGAGGTCACGCGCTTCCTGTTCTGGCGCAACCTCATCGACCCGTACGCGCGTGAATGGCAGAACGACTGCGGCCGCTGGGACCTGCTCGACGTGGTGCGCCTGTGCTATGCGCTGCGGCCCGACGGCATCGAGTGGCCGAAAAAGGAAGATGGCAGCCAGAGCTTCAAGCTGGAGGACCTGGCGCGCGCCAACGGCCTGCTGCACGAAGCGGCCCACGATGCCCTGTCGGACGTGCGCGCCACCATCGCACTGGCCCGGCTCATCCGCACGCGCCAGCCCCGGCTCTTCGACTTCGCGCTGAGCCTGCACAAGAAGGACCGTGTCGCCGGCGAGCTGGGCCTGCCGGCCACGCGCGAGTCGGCGCGGCCCTTCCTGCATGTCTCGGGCATGTTTCCGGCCGAGCGGGGCTGCCTGGCGGTGATGTGGCCGCTGGCGAGCCACCCCACCAACAAGAACGAACTGCTCGCCTGGGACCTGGGACACGACCCCAGCGAGCTGCGCGACCTCGACGTGGCGACGCTCCGGCTGCGCCTCTTCACGCGCACGGCCGACCTGCCGGAAGGCGTGCGGCGCCTGCCATTGAAGGGCGTGCACCTCAACAAGTCGCCGATGGTGGTCGGCAACCTCAAGACGCTGGCGCCTGCCATGGCCGAGCGCTGGGGCATCGACCTGGCGCAGGCGATGCGTCACGCCGAGCTGGCCGCCGAATTGCCGGACATGAGCGCAATCTGGCCGCAGGTCTACGAACGGCCGCGCGAAGCGGCACCCGATGTCGACGAAGACCTCTATGGCGGTTTCGTCGGCAACGGCGACCGCCGCCGCCTCACGCAGCTGCGCGCCCTGTCGCCCGACGAATTGGCGCGCGCGCGCACCGGCTTCGACGATTCCCGGCTGGAGGAACTGCTGTTCCGCTACCGCGCGCGCAACTTCCCCCACACCCTCCAGGCAGCGGACGAGGAGCGCTGGGAGGCGCATCGCGTGGCGCGCCTGCTCGAAGGCCAGGGCGGGGCGCGCAGCGTGACCCAGCTCTTCGCGGAGATCGACCAATTGGCCGAGACTGCCGACGAGCGAAGCGAGGAGATCCTGGGAGCGCTCTACGAATACGCCGAGGCGATCGCGCCCACCGCTTGAACGGTAGCGGCAGCCCTGCCGCGGTGGAACGCCGGGCGCGCCGCGGCGCCCCGCTCAGTGCCCGACCGGCATCCAGCTCGTCGATGCAGGCCGCCCGTCCACCCGCAGTGCGGCCGTGGCTGCCGGCGTCTCGGCGAGCAGCGTGCCTCGGCGCCAGACCTTGAGCCGAGGCGCGCGCAGCCGGATCGCTTCGACCGGATCGCGCGCCTGCAGCAGCATGAAGCTGGCCTCGCACCCGGCCTCCAGCCCGTAGCCCTGCAGCCCCAAGACCTTCGCGGCATTCACCGTCACCGCGTCGAAGCACCGGCGGATGCCTTGCTGGCTGGTCATCTGCGCGACGTGCAGGCCCATGTGGGCCACCTCCAGCATGTCGCCCGAGCCCATGCCGTACCACGGGTCCATCACGCAGTCGTGGCCGAATGCGACGTTCACGCCCTGCGCCATCAGCTCGGGCACGCGCGTCATCCCGCGGCGCTTGGGATAGCTGTCGTGGCGCCCCTGCAGCGTGATGTTGATCAGCGGGTTGGCCACCACGCTGACGCCGGCCTCGGCGATGAGCGGCAGCAGCTTGCTCACGTAATAGTTGTCCATCGAATGCATGGACGTGCAGTGCGAGCCGGTCGCGCGCCCCTGCAGCCCGAGGCGCTGGACCTCGAAGGCGAGCGTCTCGATGTGGCGCGAGAGCGGGTCGTCCGATTCGTCGCAGTGCATGTCCACCGGCAGGCCGCGCTCGGCCGCCAGCTCGCACAGCAACCTGACGCTGGCGGCCCCGTCGGCCATGGTGCGCTCGAAATGCGGGATGCCGCCGATCACGTCCACGCCCTTGTCGAGGGCGCGCTTGAGGTTGTCGACGCCGCCTTGGGTGCGCAGCACGCCGTCCTGTGGAAAGGCGACCAGCTGCAGCGTGAGGTAGGGGGCCACGCGCTTCTTCACCTCCAGCAGTGCGTCCACCGCCAGCAGGCTGGGGTCGCTGGTGTCGACGTGGCTGCGGATGGCCAGCAGCCCCTTGGCCACGGCCCAGTCGCAGTACGCCAGCGCGCGCTCGATCAGCGCCTCGGCCGTCAGCAGCGGCTTGAGCTCGCCCCACAGCGCGATGCCCTCCAGCAGCGTGCCGCTCTGGTTGACGCGCGGCAGGCCGTAGCTCAGCGTGGCGTCCATGTGGAAATGCGGGTCGATGAAATGCGGCGCGACCAGCAGGCCGGTGGCGTCCACCTTGTCCTTCGAAGGCGCGTCGAGCCCGGCCGTGACTTCGGCGATGCGGCCATCCTGCACCGCGATCGACATCCCGCTGCGGCCGTCGGGCAGGCTGGCGTTGTGGACCAACAAATCGAGCATGCTTAGCGTTCTCCCTTGCGATAAGGCTTCATGAGGGCCTGCGGATAGCCGGCCTTGCGCGCCACCAGCACCAGCGCCACGATCGACAGCACATAGGGCAGCATCAGGTAAAGCTGGTAGGGCAGCAAGGCGTCGCCCGATTGTTGCAGCCGCAGCTGCAGTGCGTCGAAGAAGGCGAAGAGCAGGGCGCCCAGCAAGGCCTTGCCCGGCCGCCAGGAGGCGAACACCACCAGCGCCACGCAGATCCAGCCGCGGCCGTTGACCATGTTGAAGAAGAAGGCATTGAAGGCCGAGAGCGTGAGGAAGGCGCCCGCCACGCCCATCAGCGCCGAGCCGGCGACGATCGCGCCGGTGCGCACGGCCGCCACCGAGACCCCCTGGCCCTCGGCCGCCTGCGGGTTTTCTCCGACCATGCGCAGCGCCAGGCCCAGCGGCGTGCGATAGAGCAGGTAGGCCAGCAGCGGCACGAGCAGCAGGGCCAGCAGGGTGAGCGGCGTCTGCGCACCGAGCACCGGTATCGGCAGCCAGTCCATCGGGCCGAAGGGCGTCACCGTGGGCGGCGTGTTGACCTTGGGGAAGCTCACGCGGTAGCCGTAGTAGCTCAGCGCCGTCGCCAGCAGGGTGATGCCCAGGCCCGACACATGCTGCGACAGCGCCAGCCCCACGGTGAGCAGCGCATGCAGCAGGCCGAACACCGCGCCGGTCAGCGCCGCCACCGCGACGCCGGCCCACAAGGGCGCGCCGGCGTAGACCGCGAGCCATCCGGCGAAGGCGCCGGCGACCATGATGCCCTCGATGCCGAGGTTCAGCACCCCCGCACGTTCGCACAGCAGCACGCCCAACGTGCCGAAGACCAGGGGCGTGGCGATCCGCAGCACGGCCACCCAGAAGGCCTGGTTGACGAGGATTTCGGCTACTTCCATCGCGCCCTGTACTGCGTGAGGAGGGTGGCGACGAGCACCGCGACCAGCGTCGCCGCCACGATCACGTCGGCGATGTAGGTCGGCACGCCGATGGCGCGGCTCATCGTGTCCGCGCCCACCTGCACCCCGGCCACGAACACGCCGGCGGCCAGCACACCCAGCGGATGCAGGCCCGCCAGCATCGCGATGACGATGCCGCTGTAGCCGTAGCCGGGCGACATGTCCAGCGTGACGTAGCTGGTGCGGCCGGCGACCTCGATCGCACCGGCCAGGCCCGCCAGCGCGCCCGAGATCAGTGCCACCAGGACGACCGTGCGCGTGACCGGCACGCCGGCGAAGGCGGCGGCGCGCGCGTTCGCGCCCAGCGCGCGGATGTCGAAGCCGATCACGGTGAACTTGAACAGCATCCAGGCCAGCACCGCCGACACGGCGGCCCACAGCAGCCCGGTATGCACGCGCGTCTGCGCGATCAGGCGGCCGAGCTCGAGTTCGGATCGCAGCGACACGCTCTGCGGCCAGCCCATCGCGCTCGGGTCCTTCATCGGACCGTCCAGAAGGGCCGAGACGCCCAGCAGCACGATGAAGTTGATCAGCAGCGTGGTGACCACCTCGTCCACGCCGAGGCGGTTCTTCATCAGCGCCGGCCCCAGCAGCAGCAGGGCGCCCACGCCGGCCGCCGCGGCCATCATGAGCGGGAACAGCAGCCATGTCGGGAGCGAGAAGCCGGAGCCGCCATGCATGCCGCCGACCGCCACCGCCGCCAGCGCGCCGCCGTAGAACTGCCCCTCGGCGCCGATGTTGAAGAGACGTGCCTTGAAGGCCACGGTGGCAGCCAGCCCGGTCAGGATCAGCGGCGTGGCGCGCGTCAGGGTTTCGCTCCAGGCAAACAGCGAGCCGAAGCCGCCCTGCAGCAGCAGAGCGTAGGTGCGCCCCACCGGCGCGCCGGCCCACATCACCAGCAGCGCGCTGACCAGCAGCGTGAAGCCGACGGCGCCCATCGGTGCCAGCAGCAGCGCGCTGCGCGAGACACGGTGACGGCGCTCCAGCCTGATCATGAACCCGCCATCGCCAGCCCGATGGCCTCGCGCGTCCACGACGCGGCCGGCCGTGCTTCGCTGAGCCGGCCTCCATGCATCACGGCCACGCGGTCCCCCAGGGCCAGCACTTCGTCCAGGTCATCGGAGATGAGCAGCACCGCGGCGCCTGCATCGCGCGCCGCGATCAGCTGCTGCTGCACATAGGCGACCGCGCCGATGTCCAGCCCCCAGGTCGGCTGGTGCGCGACGATGAGGCGCGCGGCCCTGCGTGTCGTGGCGCCCTCCGGCGCCAGCAGCGCACGGCCGAGGATCAGCTTCTGCATGTTGCCGCCGGAAAGCGAGCGCGCCGGCGTGTCGAGCCCGGCGCCGCGCACATCGAAGGCCTTCTCGATGCGCCGCGCATGCGCCCGGGCCGCTGCGCGCCGCACCCACAGAAAGCGCGAGAAGGCGGGGTGCCGCAGGCGCTCCGACACCGCGTTTTCCCACACCGCCAGGTCGCCCACCACGCCGACCCCATGCCGGTCTTCCGGGATGCGCGCGACGCCGCGCTGCACCAGCCGCGCCGGCGTGGCGGGCAGTGCGCGGCCCATCAGTTTGACCGCGCCTGCCGTCGCGCGGCGCGTGCCGCTGAGCAGTTCGGCCAGCGCCACCTGCCCGTTGCCGGACACGCCGGCCACCGCCATGATCTCGCCGGCGCGCAGCGTGAGCGAGACATCGTGCAGCCGGTCGTGGCCGTTGCCCTCGGTGCGCACGCGGTCCAGCACGCAGACCGCATCCCCCACCTGCCGCGCCGGCGAGCGCGCGACGCTCTCGACCGCATGGCCCACCATCCACAGCGCGAGCTGCGACGCGCTGGTCTCGCGCGTGGGCGCCTCGGCCACCAGCCGGCCGCCGCGCAGCACGGCCACGCGGTGCGAGACGCGCAGCACCTCGTCCAGCTTGTGGCTGATGAAAATGATCGTCAGGCCCTGCGCCACCATCTGGGCCAGGGTGGCGAACAGGGCCTCGCTCTCCTGCGGTGTCAGCACCGCGCTGGGTTCGTCCAGGATCAGGATGCGTGCGCCCCGGTAGAGCGCCTTGAGGATCTCCACCCGCTGCCGTTCGCCCACCGAGAGGCTGCCCACGCGCGCGTCCGGCTGCACCGGCAGGCCGAAGCGCTGAGAGACCTCCAGCAGCTTCACCCGCGCGGCCGAGCGCCGCGAGAAGGGCTGCCACAGCGCTTCGGTGCCCATCATCACGTTGTCGAGCACGCTCAGGTTGTCGGCCAGCGTGAAGTGCTGGTGCACCATGCCGATGCCGGCCGCCAGCGCCGCCTTGGGCAGCCCGGGGGCGAGCGGGCGGCCGAACACCTCGATCGTGCCTTCGTCCGCCACGTAGTGGCCGAAGAGGATCGACATCAGCGTGGACTTGCCCGCGCCGTTCTCGCCCAGCAGGGCGAGCACCTCGCCACCGGCGAGCTCGAGCGAGATCGCGTCGTTGGCGACCAGGGTGCCGAAGCGCTTGGTGATGCCGCGCAGCCGCAATACCCTCTCCCTTTGCGCGAGGGTGGGGTCTTGCTCCCTCTGCCTTTGGGAGAGGGCGGGGGTGAGGACATCGGGCGCTTGCGGGGGCTGCACGCTATCCACAGTCTGGTGCCCTCACCCCGACCCTCTCCCAGGGGGAGGAATGCCTCATTGCGTCTATTTCGCGGTCGACTTGGGTTGGCTGTCATCCACCTTGACGGTGAACTTGCCGGAGAGGATGTCCGCCTCCTTCGCCTTGACCTTGGCCACGATCTCTGCCGGCACCTTTTTCTCGAAGGTGCCCAGCGGCGCGAGTTCCGAGCCCTTGTGTTTCATGTGCGAGTAGACACCGTAGTCCTCGGCCGTGAACTTGCCTTCCTTCACCAGCTTGATGGCACGGTCGGCGGAAGGCTCGAAATTCCACAGGGCCGAGGCGACCACGGTGTCGGGGTACTTGTCCTGCGTGTTGATCACGTTGCCGATGGCGAGCTTGCCGCGCTCCTTGGCCGCATCGCTCACGCCGAAGCGTTCTGCGTACATCAGGTCGGCGCCCTTGTCGATCATCGCGAAGGCGGCCTCCTTGGCCTTGGGCGGGTCGAACCAGCTGTTGATGAAGCTCACGCTGAATTCCACCTTCGGATTGGTCTCCCTCGCGCCGGCCATGAAGGCGTTCATCAGCCGGTTGACCTCGGGAATGGGGAACCCGCCGACCATGCCGATCCTGTTGGTCTTCGTCATGCCGCCGGCCACCATGCCGGAGAGATAGGCCGGCTCCTGGATGTAGTTGTCGAAGACCGAGAAGTTGGGCGCCTGCGGCTTGAGCGAGGAGCCCATCAGGAAGGCCGTCTTGGGGAAGTCCTTGGCCACCTTGCGCGCGGCCGCCTCGACGCCGAACACCTCGCCCAGGATGAGCTGATTCCCGGCCTGCGCATACTCGCGCATCACGCGCTCGTAGTCTGCGTTGGCGACGTTCTCGGTGGCCTTGTACTCGATCTCGCCGCGGGCCTCGGCGGCCTTCAGCGCCTTGTGGATGCGGCCCACCCATTGCTGCTCGAAGGGCACGGTGTAGACCGCGGCGACCTTGAGCTTGGTCTGCGCCAGCGCGAGACCGGGCGCGCCAGCTGCAACGAGCGCTGCGGCGACGGCGATGGAGCGGGCGATGACATGACGGCGTAGGGACACAGGCTTCTCCTCAGTTGCAATTCATTCGGGGTTTACCGCGGAACCGGCTTCGCGGGCCGCTGGTGTGGCCCCCCACGAAGTGGGTGAGTCTTGGGGAGAACTCATTTCGTTCCGAAAATGCGGTCGCCGGCATCGCCCAGGCCCGGCAGGATGTAGCCGTGGCTGTTGAGTTCCCGGTCGATGGCGGCGGTGTAGATGGGCACATCGGGGTGTGCGGCCTGCATGGTGCGGATGCCCTCGGGACAGGTCAGCAGGCAGACGAACTTGATCGACTTCGGGTTCAGCTCCTTCAGCCGCTCCACCGCCGCGACCGCGGAGTTGCCCGTGGCCAGCATCGGATCCACCACGATGCAGTCGCGCTCGCCCATCTCGCCGGGCATCTTGAAGTAGTACTCGACCGCGGTCAGCGTCTTCGGGTCGCGGTACAGGCCGATGTGTCCCACGCGCGCACCGGGCACCACGCTGAGCATGCCGTCCAGGATACCGGTGCCGGCGCGAAGGATGGAGACCAGCACCACCTTCTTGCCGTCGATCACCTTGGCATGCATCGTTTCCAGCGGCGTCTCGATCTCGATGTCCTGCATCGGCATGTCGCGCGTGACCTCGTAGGCCATCAACATGCTGATCTCGTTCAGAAGGCGCCGGAAGCTGTTGGTGCTGGCCTCCTTGCGGCGCATCAGCGTGAGCTTGTGCTGGACGAGGGGGTGGTCGACGAGGTGGACGTTGCTCATGAAATGGACTTCTTGGCGTTGCGAAAGAGTGCCGAGTCTAGAAGACCGTGCCGTCGCTCTCGATGCGCAAGGGTGGCGTTCCCCCACGCAAGCGCTGTGCCAGTGCGCGGCCCGCGGCCCAGGTGCCGCCTTCCAGCACACGGGCGAGCGGCAGTTCATCCTCGCTGCGGCCCAGCACCTGGCGCACGCGCGGCACCAACTCGTCGAGCAGGGCAATGGTCAGCGCCCGCCATTCGACGATGAACTCGTCGCCCACGGTCCATTCGCGCTCCAGCAGGGCCGGATCACGCGGCACGATCACGCCGCTGTCGAGCAGCAGGCCGCCGTTGCGGTACTCGGGCAGGGCCGTCAGCGCTTCGAGGTGCCGCACCTTGACGCCGGCCCATTCGAAGGGCTCGATCAGCGAGTAGGTCAGCCATTGCGAGAGCTTGTGGAAGGGCATCCAGCCGTTGGTGAGCCCCGGCCCGCGCACCGCGCTGTGGCGCCAGCAGTCGCCCAGCGAGAGCACCGGGTCGTCCGGCGCCACGCCGCCGACGGCATCGCCCGGTCCCGTGCCGCCGCTGTCGATCGTGTTGGCCGCCGGCCAGATGCGCGACAGCGACTCCAGGAGGAGTGAAAGGATCTCGTGCGCCGTGGTCTCGGCCGTCGGCGGCGCGGCCGGGCCGAAGGGACTGACCAGTGCATCGAAGATGCCGCCCGGCCGTCCGTCTTCGCCGAAGGTCTGCGGCTGTTCGCTCATCACTTCGCCAAGGCGGCGCAGCAGCGTGGCGCGGCCGGGCAGGCCCACCATCTGGTTCACGTCGCTCACCTGGAAGGCGTCGCCGAGGCGGTCGGTCACCAGCCCTCGCAGCCCGACGGCATCGACCTGCAGCGGCCGCTCGGGGTTGGAGGAGAACAGGCCGCCGGTGAAGGCGTGGAAGCTGGCCACGCCCAGGCCCTCGGAGCGCGTGAAGCGCTTGCCGGTGGCCGGCTCGGTGTAGTGCCAGTAGGGCCCGGCACCCGCATCGAGCAGCACGCTCACCACGGCCAGGTCGATGTGGGCGCGGGCGCGCTGGGTCGGGCTCTGGTCGCCCAGCAGGCGGTTGAGTTCCTGCAGCCGGTCCACGCCGCCGGCCTCGAAGTGGCGCCAGCGGCTGTGGTAGGGAATGGTGTGCTTCGCATAGCGCTCGCGCGTCACGTCGGCCACGGCGCGCGCGGTCGCGTCGAATGCGGATTCGTCGCCGATGGTGAACCACTGCGATTCGCCGCGCCGTGCGCGCGCCAGCAGGGCGTCCGCGCGGATGCGGATGGCGCGCGTGGTGCGCAGGAAGGCGGCGGCGCCCGCGGGGCGGTGGGTGTCTTCGACAAACTCCAGCGCGGGGTCGACATGGCCATCCGCGTCTGCATGCCGCACGGCGGCATTGGCGGTGGGGCGATCGGGATCGAGTCCGTAGTTGTTGCCGGTCATGAGTCCAGTGTCCTTCCCTTGGCCTTCTTGAGTTCCTCGGCATCGGGGACCGCGCCGGGGGTGAAGTAGCCGGCCGCCATCTTGGCGTCCATCTCGACGCGCGCGTCGGCCGGGATCAGCTCGTCGGGGATGTTGATGCGTTCGCCGATCTCGATGCCCGAGCCGACGATGGCGTCGAACTTCATGTTGCTCATCGATACCAGGCGATGGATCTTGCGGATGCCCAGCCAGTGGAAGACGTCGGGCATCAGCTCCTGGAAGCGCATGTCCTGCACGCCGGCCACGCATTCGGTGCGGGCGAAGTACTGGTCGGCCGTGTCGCCGCCGACCTGGCGCTTGCGCGCGTTGTAGACCAGGAACTTGGTCACTTCGCCCAGCGCGCGGCCTTCCTTGCGCGAGTAGGCGATCAGCCCGACGCCACCGCGCTGCGCACCGCGGATGCATTCCTCGATCGCGTGCGTGAGGTAGGGCCGGCAGGTGCAGATGTCGGAGCCGAACACGTCGGAGCCGTTGCATTCGTCGTGGATGCGCGCGGTGAGCTCGACCTCGGGGTTGGCCAGGTCGCGGGGGTTGCCGAAGATGTAGAGGGTCTGGCCACCGATGGGCGGGAGGAAGACCTCGAGGTCGGAGCGCGTCACCAACTCGGGATACATGCCGCCCGTTTCCTCGAAGAGCACGCGGCGCAGGTCGGTCTCTGAGCAGCCGAAGCGGCGCGCCACCTCGGGCAGGTACCACACGGGCTCGACCGCGGCCTTCGTGACCATGGCCGCGCCGCCCGGCGTGAGGAACTTGCCGTCGGCCTGCAGCCGGCCCTTCTGCAGCGCCTCGATCACCTCGGGCAGGATCACGTGGGCCTTGGTCACCGCGATGGTGGGACGGATGTCGTAGCCCGCCGCGAGTTCGGCCGCGAAGACGTCGGCGACCACCGCGCCCCAGGGGTCGAGCGAGACGATGCGGCCCGGCTCGCTCCATTGCGGATAGGGGCCGATCGCGTCGGTCGGCGCGGTGTTGGTCAGGTCGGCCTTGTGTTCGCGCTTGAGTGCGCCGGCCGCCACGGCCAGTGCGCGGTACACGCTGTAGGACCCGCTGTGGGTGCCGATCACGTTGCGGTGTGCGCGCTTGGTGGTGGTGCCGACCACCGGCCCGCGCTCGGTCGCGGTGGGGGCGCCCCATTGGATCGGCAGGGCGCCGAAGCCGCCTGCATGCGAGGTCAGGCGGATGTGAGAGCGCTGCGGCGCGCTCGGCACGGGGGAGGAGGGCTCGGAGGAGGTCGGGGGAAGCGTCGGTGCGGAAGGAGTCGGAACGGCGTCAACGGACATTGCAGGCCCTCAAAAAACGCAATGTAGCGAGGGCTTCCGTGGCTGGCAAGCCGCAGTCTTCGGGCGTGGGCCTGATGACCGTATAGTCGCGCCGCCTCCGCACACCGCCTGGTGCGGGGGCCTCGACAACAAGCAGGCGTTCCCGGAGAGCTGTCACACATGAAAAGTCCATCGCGGCGCGCGCCGCTGCGGGCGTTGATCGCCCGTGTCTCGTCGTTCATCGGCTTGAGCGGTCGCTCGAAGCGCATCACCCCAGCTTCGACCCCTCCTCGCGCCCGCTCGTCAGGGCCTGCACGAGGATCTGCCGCACGCCACCGCAAGGCCACCGCGCCATCCGCGCCGCCGATCCCAGCCTGGCACCTCTGGCGTCTCGTCGCGATGGTCCTGGCCGCCTTCGCAGTCGCCGGTGCCCTGCAGGCCGGGCCATCGTCGGCAACGCCGCAGATCGGCATCACCACGGCCGGCTTGGCCGACAGCCTCAAGAGCTTCTTCTCGCGGCTCTGGAGCCCCGCCGCCAGCGGC